>JBGSWX010000036.1:0-3079 GCA_041751695.1 Burkholderiaceae bacterium
ATGCCGCGATAGTTGCGAATCGGCGGGCAGTCGTACGCAGCGAGCGGCGTCCCGCTCGGATCGTCCAGCAGGTCGAGCTGCTCCAGCACTTCGACTGTCGCCGCGTGCACGGCGCGTGTGTTGCCGTCGGCAATCCGGATCGCGATGCCGAGTCCCTGCGAGCGCACTCCGATCGCCTGCATGCCATCGGCGCCGACCTTGCTGATCCAGTCGCCGCGGCCGCTTTGCATGATCGCCAGATCGGCGCGGCGCGTCCCCGATACCAGGTCTGGATGATGGCTCATCGCATACGTGATCGTCTGCGTTTCGGGCGAGTCTTCGGCGGCGATGCGCGCGTACAGCTGAGCCAGTCGTTTTAGCGGCATCGCAAAGTTGGGCGCGCTGCAGCCGTCGATGCCCTGGGCGATCGGATCGCCGTGCGCAAAGCGCGCAACCGTGGTGCGGATCCTTTGCTGCAGCGGATGACCACTGTCCAGATAGTTTTGCGTGGGCAAGTCGTGCATGCGGCAGTAGGCGAGGAAGCCCGCGTGCTTGCCTGAGCAGTTGTGATGCAGCGCGGTCCACGTAACGCCGGCCGGTGCCGCCGTTTCGGTGGCGGCGAAAAAACTCGGCGCGTGGCAGCCGCATTGAAGTGCGGTCTCGTTCAACCCGATGCGAGCCAGCATGCGCTGCACGACGGCGACGTGCATCGCTTCACCGCTGTGGCTGGCACACATCAGCGCCAGCTCGTGCGAGCCGAAGCCGTAGTGCGCAAGCCCGCGGTCTTCGACGAACGGCAGCGCCTGCAGCGGTTTCAGCGCGCTGCGTGTGAAGTTAAGCGAGTCCGGGTCGCCGGCCGACGCCACCAGCTTGCCGTGGGCGTCGACCACCGCGATGGAGCCGTAGTGCACGCACTCGGTGGTGCCGCCACGCGTGGTTTCGACCAATGGAACGTGGCGCGGAATCATCGCTTGCAACGAGTCTCTGGAGGTTGCTCAACAGACTTGAATATCGGCGGCACCGCAGACAGGACCCGTGCCGGCGCTTGTTCTTCGTATCAGCCGTGTGCAGCAGTCGGATCATCCGATATGCGCCGCGGAAACACAACCGCCGAAGGGCGCCCCAACTACAGGACTTGGCCCAAAACAGTCTCAGCGGAATGCTTTCACGCCGAATCTCGACATCGGGCGCCCGCATTGAATCACGGGCTGCGCCCAATCTGGATACCCGATTAAGCGGGTTGCGGCGCGGCGCCGCCGGCTTTCAATCGAGCGGCGATTTCTTTTCGGTACCGGTTCAGATCCTGCACCGACGTGAAGGTCCGCTCGAACAGCAGCGACAGGTTGTGCAGGATGCGCTCGACGACCTTGGTCTCCCATTCCTTGTCGAAATTGATCTGAACGTCGAGCCAGTGTTCGAGCCAATCCGGATCAGGCAGCCGCGACTGTACGGTGTCGCGTGGGAAGAGCGATTGATTCACGTGCAAATTGGTCGGGTGCAGCGCCTTGTCGGTGCGCTTGGCCGACGCCATTAACACGCCGATCTTGGCAAACGCGGCGCGCGCGGTGTCGCCCAGCTCGGTGAGAGATTTCTTCATGTAACGCAGATACGCGCCGCCGTGGCGCGCCTCGTCCTGCGACAGCAGCCGGTAAATCGCCTTGATGACCGGCTCGGTGTGCCACTCGGAGGCGCGGCGATACCAGTGATTGAGCCGCACCTCGCCGCAGAAATGCATCATCAACGTCTCGAGCCGCGGCGCCGGGTCGAACTCGAAGCGCACCGCGTGCAGCTCTTCCTCGGTCGGCACCTGATCGGGCCGGAAGCGGCGCAGGTATTCCATCAGCACCAGCGCGTGCTTCTGTTCCTCGAAGAACCAGACCGACATGAAGGCGGAAAAATCGGAGTCACCGCGGTTGTCGCGCAGGAACATTTCGGTGGCCGGCAAGGCCGACCACTCGGTGATCGCGTTCATCTTGATTGTCCGCGCCTGCTCTTCCGACAACAGGCTGGCGTCGAAGTCGTCCCATGGAACGTCTGTTTCCAGGTTCCAGCGAACCGATTCGAGCGACTTAAACAATTCGGGGTACAAAAGTGGCGCCATGCGACGTTTCCTCGGTGCCCGGTGCTAGTTCGCGGCCTGACGCTTCAACCATCGCATCAGAGTTCCGAGCACCGGCAGCTTCTCGTAAAGCTCTTCGGCGGCGTCCCAGTAATCACGGTGGTACGCCACCCGGCCGTCCGCTGCGAACTGTATATGACTGGCGCCGTGAATGATCTGTTCCTCCTCGCGCCAGCGTTTCATCTTGAATCCGAAGTCCCATGTGAGGAATGCGTCATTGCCTTGGCAAACGGCGTGCGTGACGCCGAAGCTCGGCACCTCGGCTTGCTGGCAGATTTTCGCCAGAACGCGCCGAATCTCGGCGGTTCCGCGTACCTCGTTAAACGGGTCCTTAAATCGCGCATCCGCCGAGTAGAGTTGAACGACTTGCTGAAGCGAGTCGAGTGACAGGGTTTCGAAGAATTGTTGCACGCGCAGCACGCGCGGGTCGGTCATGCCGTCCACGTCAGCCTCCGGTAAATCGGCGCACAGCCGCAAAATAGGCCGAATAAGGCAGGTGACGCAATAGCCGTAGCCAGCGCGTAAAGCGCTTCGGGTAGTGAATTTCGAACGCGCCGGCGGCAATGCCGGCCAGGGTGGCGCGCGCCGCTTTGTCGGCCGACATCAGGGCCGGCATCTTGAAGTCGTTCTTCTGCGTCAGCGGCGTATCGACAAAGCCCGGGTTGACCAGGTAGACACCGATGCCGCGCGGCTGCAGGTCCAGATATAACGACTCGGTCAGGTTGATCAGCGCGGCCTTGGTCGCGCCGTAGATCAGCGCTTTCGGCAGCCCGCGATAGCCCGCGACCGAGGCCACGATGGCGACGCCGCCGTGCTTCTGCGCGAGCAGCATCGGCAGCACCGGGTCGAGGCAGTTCAATACGCCCTCGACGTTGACCGCAAGCAGTTTCTTGGCGCGCGCCAGATCGAAGTCGTCGGCGCGCATTTCAACGTGCGTGCCGGCCACGATCAGCACCAGGTCGATACCGCTCCACGCGGCAT
>JBGSWX010000037.1:0-5001 GCA_041751695.1 Burkholderiaceae bacterium
CACTAATGCTTCTTCAGCGTTTGCAGGACATCGCCGGCGTGTCGCATGTGTTGACGGCCGCCGACGACACTACGCCGTACCTGACGGATTGGCGGCGGCGTTTCACAGGGCGCGCGCAAGCCGTCGTACTGCCCGCAACGACGAGCGAGGTCGCGGCGATCGTTTTGGCGTGCGCAGAGCACAACACGCCCGTCGTGCCACAAGGCGGCAACACCAGCCTGGTCGGCGGCGCCACACCCGACGCCGCGGGCGATGCGATCGTGCTGTCTTTAAAACGCATGACTCAAGTGCGCGAGGTTGACGCGCTGAACAACACGATCACCGTCGAGGCAGGGTGCGTGCTGCGCAACGTGCAGCAGGCGGCACACGATGCCGACCGGCTGTTTCCGCTGTCGCTGGCCGCGGAGGGCAGCGCCACCATCGGCGGTAATCTCAGCACCAACGCCGGCGGCACGCAGGTCCTGCGCTATGGCAACGCGCGCCAGCTCACCCTGGGGCTGGAAGTCGTGCTGCCCTCCGGCGAAACCTGGAATGGGTTGCGCGGCCTGCGCAAGGACAACACCGGCTACGACCTGCGCGATCTGTTCATCGGCGCCGAAGGCACGCTCGGCGTCATTACCGCCGCGTGCATGCAAACGTTTCCTCTGCCGCGTGCGCAGGCGACTGCCTTGTTTGCGCTCGATTCGGTTTCCAACGCGCTCGCGCTGCTGACGCTGGCGCAATCTTCCGCCGGCCCGACGCTGACGGCGTTCGAGTTCTTCTCCGACGTGTGCTTGCAGCTCGTCACCGGGCAGTTCCCGGAGAAGCGCTCGCCATTTGCCGCGCCGCATGCACAGTACGTGTTGCTGCAACTGAGCGATCACGAGGACGAGCAGCACGCGCAGACGCTGCTGCAGAACCTCGCCGAGGCCGCTCTGCAGGAGGCGCTGATCAATGACGCGGTCGTGGCGCAGTCTGTCGCGCAAAGCGCTTCACTTTGGGAGCTGCGCGAGTTCATTCCGGAAGCCCAGGCGCGCGCGGGGCACAACATCAAGCACGACATCTCGATTCCCATCTCGTCGATCGCGCGCTTTATCGATGAAACCGATGCGCAGCTCGCCCAACGCTTCCCCGGCGTCAGCATGATCACGTTCGGCCACCTCGGGGACGGCAATCTTCACTACAACGTCAGCCCACCCGCGCAGATGACGGAGGAGCGCTTTTTTGCCCTGCAGCCGCTGATCTACCAATGCGTGCACGACCAGGTCACGCGCTTCGCTGGCTCCATCTCGGCCGAGCACGGCATCGGGCAACTCAAGCGCGAAGAGAACGCACGCTACAAGTCCGCGGTCGAAATGAATTTGATGCGAGCGATAAAACGCGCGCTCGATCCTTTGAACATCATGAATCCGGGCAAGGTCGTGTAGCCGATCTCACGACTTGAGTCCCACCTTGGCGGGAGAATTCCCGCCATTTCTCGGATCATCGCGGCTTGCGCCATTCGCTACGATCCGCACAGTTCGAAACCGGTATCGGGAGATCAACGATGCATTCCAACCTAAAACGCGTGGTCGCTGTGGCCGCGCTGGCCTCCTCGTTCGGCGTCGGCGCGACCGAGCAGTCGCTGGAGCTTCAGACCTATGGCCCGTTGAAGCAGCCGCGCCCGGTGCAAGGTGCCAAGCCGCTGCCCAATCCCGGCATCGACGCCTTGCGCGGTGACGGCATTTTTCTGATCTACGGGTCGCGCGTCGCCAATCTGCGCGCCGGCGACAAGCCGGTGCAGGAAGATCGCTACGCGTTGACCGAAACCACCAATGATGCAAAGACCGGCGCGGTCCACAGCAACATCGACGCCGGCAACTTTGTCTTGAACGGCGAGCGCCGCCCGGTCGGCCGGCCCAACTTTGCGATTCCGGCGCCCGATGGCACCGTGTATCTGATTTTCTCTGGCCAGAGTCCGCTGCGCGTCGCGGTGACGTTGCAGGCGTTCGACGTGGGCGGTCTGCACATGCAGCCGTTTCTGCGCACGCCCGATAACTATCAGAAGCAGGAAGCGGCCAAGGTCGGCAGCGCTGCTTTCCCGAAGGGTTCGGTTGCCTATCTGGTTGTTGCGCGCTTTATCGACGACGTCCTGATGCTGCCCGCGCGTGAATCGTTCACCGGCGCTACCAATACCGGCCAGTTCGTCGGCAATTTCTCGAAGCAGATTCCGTATTGCCTGGCGTACGAAGATCGCAAAGGCGCCAAACCGTACGCGATGATGTTCAAGGCGGGCGCAAGCAAGAAGGGAACGGTCGATCTGTACCCGGCCAAGAGCGGCACGCTGTTCTGTGATCGCGATGGCTCCAAGTCGCTCGACGAGGGCGAATGGGAAGAGCGCACGATCGCCGGCACACGCGCGGTCGTGCTGTCATTTCCGGCCAACGTCGACCCACTCGATACGGGGGTGACTAACGTCGAGCGCGAATCGGCCAAGATCGCTTTTATCGAGCCGAGCAAGGGTGCACCGGGCGTACGCCCAGGCAAGCTGTACCAGGCCGGCGCCAAGATCTACGACTACCAGTACCGGTTCAACAAGACCGCCGCCGACGCCGTGCGCAGCGCACTCGGCGCTCAGTAGCTGCGCAATAGTTCGATAAACTGGCGCGCGATGAACCTCGCGCACCTCTCGACCGCGTGTTTGTTGATGCTGCCGGCTGGCGTGCCTGCGCAAACGATTCAGCGCTGCGAAGGCGCCCATCAGCGCATCACGTATTCGAACGCGGAATGTCCGGCCGGCACCAAGCCGGTTAAAGCGGTCGCTCCGGCGCCGCGGCCATCAGCAGAGGATCGCGCCGCGGCGCAGGCTCGGTTGCAACGTGCGCGCGATCAAGCCAAGGCGCAACCCAAGCAGCAACGCCCGCAGGCCGCGGCCGACAGCGCCATTCAGAAAGCGGCCGATTGCGGCTACCTGCAGGCCGGCATCGACTCGTCGCGCCGCCTGCGCAATGTGCTGACGACGCGCCCCTACTACTCGACCGAGGACGTCGACGACGCCGACGCCCGCACCAGCGAATTGATCGCCGAATATCGCCGCGTTTGCGGCTAAACGAGGATCGCACATGAGATTGCAGACAACTCTTCTCCTGCTGGTTGCGGCGGTGTTCGCCAGCGGCGCACTGGCGCAACAGATTCAGGTTTCGCGCTGCGAAAGCAAGGACGGCACCGTCACGTACTCGAATCGCGAATGCCCGACGGGAACGTCGCCGGTACGCAAGGTCAACACCGCGCCGGCTATCAGCGTGCCTGATGAAAAAGCCGCCAAGGATCGCGCGAAAAAAGACGTCGCGGAAGTCAAGCAGGTGGACAAAGAGCGCAAGCAGCAGGCCGCCGAAGAAAAGCGTGCCGCCGACAAGCGCGAAAAAGCCGAGGTGAAAGTAGCCGACCGGTGCGAGCGCGCGCGACGTGATCTTGCGCGCGCGATCCAGGCGCGCAACGCGTTGGATACGAAGGCAGCCACCATCGAGCAGATGCAAAAGGCCACGCAGGAAGTGAGCAAGCGCGACGCCGAGCTGCCGAAGTCCTGCCCTACGTAAGTCGCGTTCGTTGTCAGGCGGCTGCCGGCAACCGGGTCGTGTTGCCGCTCACCGCTTCGAGCGCATACAGCAGCACATCCGCGCCATAGCGTTGCAGCGCGTCGGCGTCGCTTAACGTGCGACGCCATTGCCTTGCGCCGCGCAACCCCTGAAACAGCCCGTGCATGTGCCGAACGACGTGGCGCGGCGCGGTGCCGGCGCGCGTTTGCCGTTTCAGATACTCGCTCATGCTTTGCACCACCGCTTCTCGCGCCGGCACGGGCGACGTGTCGCCGAAGAGTGTGCGATCGACTTTGGCCAGCAGGTACGGATCGTGATAAGCAGCACGACCCAACATCGCACCGTCGACCCAACCAAGGTGCTCGCGCGCCGCTGGCAGCGTAGCGATGCCGCCGTTCACCACGAACGTCGCAGACGGGAAATCAAGTTTTAGTTGACGCACACGATCGTAATCGAGCGGCGGCACTTCACGATTTTCCTTCGGGCTCAACCCTTTCAGCCAGGCGCTGCGCGCGTGCACGATAAATACGTGGCAACCCACGGTGTGCAGCGCGCCGACGAAGTCGCGCACGAACCCGTAGTCGTCACGGCGATCAATTCCGATTCGATGTTTGACCGTAACCGGAATCGACACAACATCCTGCAGCGCCTTAACGCAATCGGCGACCAGCGACGGCTCAGCCATCAGGCAGGCGCCGAACGCCCCGCGCTGTACACGCTCCGACGGGCAACCGCAGTTGAGGTTGATTTCGGCGTAACCGTAGCGCTCCCCTGCCTTCGCGGCCCGCGCCAGCTCATCGGGCTCGCTTCCGCCAAGCTGCAGAGCGACCGGATGCTCGGCCGCGTCGAACGCCAAGTGACGTGCAACGTCGCCGTGCAACAGCGTGCCGGTCGTCAGCATCTCGGTGTAGAGCCGCGCGTGGCGCGTGAGCTGACGATGAAAGAAACGACAGTGCCGATCGGTCCAATCCATCATCGGGGCGACGCAAAACAGGTGCGAATTGCCCTGGACGTTGGGTGACGGGGTGGCGTCGGTCATGGCCTCAAAAGCATACGCATTCGTGTCCGCAGCGAACGCACCTCGAACCCCGCCTTGCTGAACTTTCGGGTTAACGTCAAGCAATCGCAGTCGCTTTCAGTCCAAGCGCTGCCACGGCAAGACGTATCGAGCCTGGCCGTGCAATCCTCTTAGTGCGGTCACGCGATACGTCGCGTGCAGATGCTTGTCGGTGAGCACGTGCGCCGGCGATCCCGCTTCGGCCACACTTCCACGATCGAGCAATATGAGGCGATCACAAAAGCGAGCGGCCAGCGTGATCTCGTGCAGCACGACGATGACCGTCTGCCCCGAGTCCGCGCGCGCACGTAGGATTTCCATCACCTGCAGTTGGTGATAGGGGTCGAGCTCCGCCACCGGTTCATCCGCCAGCAACGCGGCACCGGCAAC
>JBGSWX010000038.1:0-5718 GCA_041751695.1 Burkholderiaceae bacterium
CGATAAACGCGGCCACCGCAGTGGTCGCCGGGCGCGCAAACACTTCGGCGGGAGTTCCCACCTGCGCGATCCTGCCATCCATGAACACCGCCATGCGGTCGGCGATCGTCATCGCTTCTTCCTGATCGTGCGTCACATAGACGGTGGTCACGCCGAGCGAGCGCTGCAGCTTGCGCAGCTCGACGCGGGTTTCGAGCCGCAGCTTGGCGTCGAGATTCGACAGCGGCTCGTCGAGCAGGAACAAGCGTGGCTTGCGCACGATTGCACGTGCCAGCGCGCAGCGCTGCTGCTGCCCACCGGATAGCTGCCCAGGCCGACGTTCGAGCAGATGATCGATGCGCACCTTGGCGGCTGCGTCGCGCACCGCGCTTGCAACCTCGGCGTGCGGCATGTTGACCATGCGCAGCGGAAACGCAATGTTCTCGCCGACCGTCATGTGCGGGTACAGCGCGTAGCTTTGAAACACCATAGCGACATCGCGCTCGCCGGGCGCGCGCGCGGTGACATCCTCATCGTCGAGCCACACTTTGCCGGCGTTGGCGGGGTCGAGGCCGGCGAGGATCCGTAACGTCGTGGTCTTGCCCGAGCCCGAGGGCCCAAGCAACGCGAAAAATTCTCCAGGCTTTATGTCGAGGTCGATCCCGTGCAGCACGGTCAGTGCGCCGTGTCGCTTGACGACGCCCTCGAGCCGCACGCGGCCTCGCTGGTTCATCGACGACCTCCGCCCTTGACCGCACCGACCGTCAACCCTTTGACGATATGACGCTGCGCCAACAGGCCGAGAATGATCACCGGCGCCATCGCGAGCATCGCGCCAGCCGCGAGCCGCGCCCATTGCGTCTGTTCGACGGAAATGAAATTGAACATCGCTACGGTGACCGGCCGCACCCGGTTACCGGCAAGCACGACGGCAAACAAAAACTCGGTCCACGCATTCAGGAACACGAAAATCGTAGTCACTGCGATACCGCCGCGCACTTGCGGCAGGATCACGTGCCACAGCGCACGGAACCGCCCGGCACGGTCGAGCAGCGCCGCTTCTTCCATTTCGGGCGGCACGTCTTCGAAGTACGACACCATTAACCACACCGCAAACGGCAGCGAGAACGTCAGATAGATTGCTGTCATGCCGCCGTAGGTGTCGAGCGCGCCGATTTTCTGCAGGATCAGGTAGTACGGAATGATCAATCCGACCGGCGGCAACATCTGCGTGGCCAGCACATAGAAACCGCCGGCGCGCTTGGCAGGCAGCGCCAGCCGCGCCAGTGCATACGCGGCGGGCACCGCGAACAGCATTGTCAGCACGGTCGCGCTGCCGGCGACGATGACGCTCGATACGAGATTCGGAAGAATGCTGCTCGCACCGAACAGAACTTCTCGGTAGTTTGCCAAAGTGGGCTCAAACAAGACGAGCGGTGGATACGCCAGCACATCGCGCTCGGTCTTAAACGAAGTCAGCAGCGCCCACAGCACCGGAACTACCCAGATCGATAGCAACACCGCCGCAATCAACGTCAGTCCAATCGTGCGCCAGCGCCTGCGGCTCATCGCGCGCGCCGCAGCCGGAACAGCATGAACGAGATCGTCAAGGTCAACGCCAACAACACCATCGCCAGCGCAGCACCGTAGCCAAGATTCAATTCGGTAAACGACGTGCGATACGCGTACAGATTCAGGATTTCAGTCGCGGTGCCGGGGCCGCCGCCGGTGGCGGCAAAGATCGCAGCGAACGCTGATAGTGCCGTCATCAGGCGAAGGATGACGACGATCACGATCGCGGGACGTATCAAAGGCAGCGTGATGTAAATAAATCGCTTCCACGCGCCGGCGCGATCGATGCGCGCCGCTTCGAATACATCCGGCGGCAACGACGCGATGCTGGCCAGGATGACCAGGAACGCAAACGGCGTCCATTGCCACGTGTGCATCGCGATCACCGAGATCAGCGCCAGTTGCGGATCGCCCAGCCAGTTGTGGCTGCCTAGACCGAGTGCGCGCGTTGCGACATCGACCAGCCCGACATCGGGAGACAGCACCAGGGTGCGCCAAAACAACCCGACCACCACCGGCGCCAATACGATCGGCAGTATTGCAGCGACGCGCAATGCGGCGTGCCCGCGCGGGATGCGCATTACCAGCAGCGCGAGCGCAAGGCCGATCGCGACTTGCAGCAGCACGGTCGACGCGGTGTAAATGACTGTAAGTGTCAGCGAGCTCCAAAAGCGCGGATCGCTCGCCATCTTCGCGTAGTTGTCGACACCGGCGAAGCCCGAAAGCCACGGCATCGACAGATCGACCCGCTGCACGCTGGTCCACGCCAGATACACCAGCGGCGTCGTGGTCGTCAGAATCAGCAGCAGCAGCGCGGGCAGAAACAGCGCCAGCGCGAAGCGCCGCTCCTGCTGCGCCAGCGTACGAACGGAGGCGGCCATCTTTTTCGCGGAAACGAGCGCGCGGGATCGTCTGTCGGCAGACGACACCGCGCGCCGCGTGCGTCAGGTCTTCAGTATTTGTTCGATCCGCGTTTGCGCGTCGTCGAGCGCTTCTTTCGATTTTTTCTGTCCGACCAGCGCCGACTGAATCGCGGTGGCCATCGTGTCGCCGACCGCGGGCCACTGAGGAATACGCGGACGCCAGTTGACATCGGTGTCCTGCTCGAGCGAAGTGAGCGCCGCATCGACGAAGTTCGGGCCGATGTCCTTTGTCATCGCGACGAACTCGGGAGAGCGCCATAGCGAAGTTCGATTCAATCCCGAGCGCTTCGCCGGCCCGGCGAACTTCCACGACGTGCGCGCCTGCGTTTCCGCTGCGGCCGCCCACTGGATGAACAGCCAGGTCGCACGCTTTTGCTTTTCATCGAGTGCGGCGTTGATCGGGAAGCCCCAGTTCCAGATCGACGTGCAGCGTTTGCCGGTCGGCCCCTGCGGCCAGCGTGCAAATGCCATCTTGCCGATCACCTTCGACTTCTCCGGGTTCATCAGCACGGCGGCAGAAGAATGCGCGTCGATGTAGGCACCGAGCGTGCCCTGCGAGAACGCGTCGGCGATATCCGGCCAGTTCCAGTTGCGCACCGCAGGCGGCGCGTACTTCGATTCGATATCGACATACCAGTCGAGCGCGCGCACCGCTTCGGGCGAGTTGACGACGATGCGATTGCCCTTGAACCATTCACCGCCGAACTCCTTGAAGATCGACGGATAGATGTACATGTTCTGGCCCGCGCCGGCGAAGCCGCGCAGCGCCATGCCATACACGCGATTGGTGGGATCGTGGATCGCGGCCGCGTTCTTGACGAATTCGTCGAGCGTCTCGGCGGCCTTCAATCCTTTGGCGTCGTACAAGTCTTTGCGATAGACCTGCACCGTGACTTCGCCGTCGTACGGAATGCCGTACGGCTTGCCGTCGATCGAATCGGCGTCGCGCCACGCCTTGAAGATGTCTTCGTAGCGGAACCACGAGGCGTCGGTGAGCTTGGCGTCGCCCAGATAGCGATCGAGCGGATCGATCCACTTGTTGACAACGTACAGCGGGTAGTACATCGGGTCGGTGGCCGACGTGGCGTACGTCGCGGTCTTTGACGACAGGTCGAGCATCGCTTTCTGCCTGATCTGCCCCGGCGGCACTTTCTCGAAGCGCACCTTCGTACCGGATAGCGCTTCGAACTGCGGCGCAATCGCGATCAGATTGTCGAAGTAGCTGGCGGGGATGACCGCTACCGTGATCTCCGCGCCTTCGGCCTGGCGCCAGTTGATCTTCGAGCTTTGATAAGCACCGAGATCGGGCGCCTGCGCGTGCGCGAAGCGCGAGACCCACGGTGCACTCAGCGCGGTTGCAGTCAACGCGCTGCCGGCAGCAATCAGTCGGCGCCGCGCGGGTTGCATTGAAAACTTCGTCGAACTTTTTTTCATCATGTCTCCTCTGTTGCTCGTCACTTGCTCATTGCTTCGCGATCGACCGGATCGTGCGGCTCTTCACTCGCTCCGCGCTCGCGGATCGCGGCGAACGGGCTGCACCCTGGCGCGTCGCCCGCACTTTCAGCCTGTTGCAACAGATAGTCGGGAAACGATCCGCCGGCATCGGCACGGCCCAGATCGAACAGGCGTTTCACCACATCCGGATGTTGTTGCGCCAGATTCGGTGCGTCGGGTGCGGGGCGCGGGGAGTCGTGCAGGAACGCGCCGCGCCCATTGATCTTCGCGTTGAACCACCAGTCGTCATCGATCACCGTCATTGCGCTGCCCCAGCCGATGGTGACGTGATCGCGCCGCGCTTGGCCGCCGGCAAAGGCGGTGTCCCAGAACGAGATGCCGTCGATCGGCGCCGGTGGGTTGATGCCGGCTGCATCGAGCATCGTCGCCGTGATGTCGTGATGTTGCACGAACGCGTTGCACGCGGTGCCGGCGCCAAGCTTCTGCGGATGGCGCACCAGCAACGGCAGCTCGTAGCTCTCGGGATCGGATGGATAGCCGCGCTTGCCGATGTAGCCGCGACGCTCCCACAGGCTATGACCATGATCGGACGTGACGATCACCAGCGACTGATCGAGCACACCGCATGCGCGCAGTTGCGCGATCAAGTGGCCGAACCAGCGATCGCACATCTGCACCAGGCCGGCGTAGTTGGCGCGCGTGCGCGTCACCAAATCTTCCGGCAGCCATGGCATCTCGGCGTACGGCGAGATCACCTGCTCGCGGCCGTCGCCGCTGTCGTAGTGGCGCCGATAGTGCTCGGGCACGAACCACGGCTCGTGCGGATCGAACGATTCGACCGTCAGGAACATCCGTTTCGCATCGGTGTTCTGCTCGACCCAGCGCGCCGCTTCCTGCATGACCTGCGCGTTGAACCATTGCTCTTCGCGCACGCGCTCGCGCATGTTCAGCAAGATGCGGCTCGAAAACCACGCCGCGCCGAAGCCCGGTTGCTCCAGCCCGGTTGCCTTGCCGCGCAGCTCCTGCAATTCGCGCGGCACCCAGTAGTCGATTTCTTCCTGCGTCGGCCAGGGGCCGCTGCGCGCCGCATCCGCTTCCTGGCCTCGAATGAACGACCATTGATGAAAGCCGCGCCAGAAATTTTTGGATGGCTTGAACTGGTGATACAGGTCGGAGATCAGCCCGGTGCGAAAGCCGTTGGCCTCGCAGATCTCGGCCATCGTGTGCTGGCTCTCGGGAATCGGACCCCAACCGGGCGCGATGCCAACAAAGTCGCCCTTGATATGGCGAAAGTCGCCGTTGTGAAACGGATAAGTGCGCAAGCCGGTGTAAAGCGTGCGGCGCGCGCATAGCGTGGGCAATGCTTCCGGGTAAGCGCGATCGAAGCGGACCGCCTCGGCTGCGAATGCATCGAGGTTCGGTGTTTCGATTGCACCCCATGGGGCCGGCGTTTGATAACAGCCGAGCGCATCGCGCCGCAGCGTGTCGAACACGACCAGGATGATGTGACGAACTTCTGGTTTGGCTGCCGCCATGCTGCCCTGAGTCTGACCGTGCTCTTAAATACCGTCGCCGAATTATGCCGGCACCACGTCGAACGCAACCGACAGCCGCGGCTGATCGCTTTCGAACGGTTCGACGCCGTGCCACATGTACGCCGGAAACAGAACCAGCAGGCCGGGCTTAGGTTTGACGAAATGGTCGGCGGCCAGCGGCGGTTGTGTCGTGACACCGGGCCGGCCAAAGCGCAGCCAGCCCGCGCGGTCCTGCGGCGTGGCTCCCGCACCGA
>JBGSWX010000039.1:0-10004 GCA_041751695.1 Burkholderiaceae bacterium
CAAGCGCGCGGTCGAGCTGATCCGCGATGTGACCCAAGGCAAAACGCTGGTGATGGTGGAGCACGACATGAGCGTCGTGTTCGATCTGGCCGATCGCATCTCGGTCCTCGTTTACGGGCAGGTGATTGCGAGCGGCACGCCCGCAGAAATTCGAGCGAACAGTGCAGTGCGCGAGGCGTATCTGGGTCAGCCCGTTGAGGCGGCTGCCTGATGCTGCAGGTGACCAACTTGCAGGCGTATTACGGCAAGAGCCACGTACTGCACGGCGTCGATCTGACGGTAGAGCGAGGAGAAATCGTCAGCCTGCTCGGCCGCAACGGCGTCGGCCGATCGACGACCGCCAAGGCGATCATGGGGCTCGTCGACTGCACCGGGTCGGTCGCCTTCAACGGTCATGATTTGATGGGCAGGAAGGCGTATGAGATCGCCCATCTCGGCCTCGGCTACGTTCCGGAAAGCCGCGACATCTTTCCCACCTTGACGGTCGAGGAAAATTTGCGGCTGGGCATTAAGGGCCGCCGCGTCGGCCGCTGGACGTTCGATGAGATGTACCGGCTGTTTCCGCGCCTGCGCGAGCGCGCCCGCACGGAGGCCGGCGTTCTTTCCGGCGGCGAGCAACAGATGCTGACGCTCGCGCGTACGATGATGGGCGACCCCGAGTTGGTCATCATCGACGAGCCGACTGAAGGGCTAGCGCCGATGATCGTGCAAATGGTCGCGCAGTTCCTGCAGCATTTGAAGGAGCGCGGGATCTCGGTGTTGTTGATCGAGCAGAAGTTGACGATTGCCATGCAAATTTCGCAGCGGATCTATGTGATGGGCCATGGCCATATGGTGTTTCACGGAACGCCCGACGATCTGAAGGCAAACAAATTGATACGCCAGGAATGGCTCGAAGTGTGAACACATGACCACTCACTACGAAACACGCGGCAAGGTTGCGGTACTGCAGCTCGACAGTCCTCCGGTGAACGGACTCGGACACGCGACACGCAAGGCGCTGATCGACGGCATGGGGTTCGCGCTGCAGGACGATGCGGTGAGGGCGATCGTCATTACAGGCACCGGCAGGGTTTTTTCCGGCGGCGCCGACATCAAAGAATTCAACACGCCTGCGGCGCTCGCTGAACCGAATTTGCAGCAGGTGATCGACAACGTCGAACGCTCGAGCAAGCCGGTGATTGCAGCGATCAACGGGATTTGCATGGGTGGCGGGCTCGAACTGGCGCTCGGCTGCCACTATCGGATCGCGACCGCAGACGCCGTGCTCGCGCTGCCGGAAGTAAAGATTGGTCTTCTGCCGGGCGCCGGCGGCACGCAGCGCTTGCCGCGCGCGGTCGGTGTCGAGCAAGCGCTGCAGATGATCGTCAGCGGCGAGCCAATCTCTGCGAGCGATGCGCTGAAGCATGAGCTCGTTGCGCGCATCGTCGGCAACAAGTCATTCGACGGAGTGCTTGAATTCGCCGGCGAGATCGCGCGCAAGAGCAAGCATCCGAAGCTGCGCGATCAGACGGCGATACTGCGCGGTGGCCAATCCGTCGATGCGTACTTTGCGGAAGCTCGCGATCGGTTTGGCAAGCGGTCGCGGGGCTTGCCCGCACCTACACGCTGCATCGAAGCGGTCGAGGCGGCAGTCAAGCTGCCGTTTGAGCAGGGGCTGGCGCTCGAGCGCGAGTTTTTTGTCGAGCTGGTCCAATCGAACGAATCCAAAGCGTTGAGGCATGTGTTCTTTGCCGAGCGCGCTGCCGGGAAGATTCCAGATGTGCCGGACGACACGGCCGCGCGGCCGATCAAGTCCGCCGCGGTCATCGGCTTTGGCACGATGGGTGGCGGCATCGCGATGAGCTTCGCCAACGCCGGCATTCCGGTGACCGTGTTCGAGAAGGATCGAGCCGCGCTTGATCGCGGCCTGGCGCTGTGCCGTCGCAATTGGGAGGCGACTGCGAAGAAAGGGCGCATGACGACCGCCGAGGTGGAGCAGCGCATGGCGTTGCTGACTCCGACACTCGACTTCAATGCAGTCGGCGCCGCCGATATCGTGATCGAAGCAGCGTACGAAGACATGGCCGTCAAACAGGACGTCTTCAAGCGGCTCGACGCGGTCGCCAAGCGCGGCGCGATTCTCGCGACCAATACTTCCACGCTCGATGTCGATCAAATCGCCGCCGCGACCGCACACCCGCGGGACGTGATTGGCACGCACTTCTTCAGCCCGGCCAACGTGATGCGCTTGCTCGAGGTCGTGCGAGGGAAGAAGACCGGCAGCGATGTGCTCGCCACCGTGATGCAGCTTGCGAAGCGCTTGAAGAAAGTCGGTGTTGTATCCGGCGTGTGCGACGGCTTCATCGGCAACCGCATGCTCGAGCACTATGTACGCCAGTCGATGTTCCTGATCGACGAAGGCGCGTCGCCGCAGCAGATCGACGCGGCGATGGTGCGGTTTGGCATGGCGATGGGCCCGTTCGCGGTCGGCGATCTGGCCGGCCTTGACATCGGTTATGCGATTCGCCAGCGCCGCTATATCGAGAAACCGGATGTGAACTATAGCCGCGTCGGGGACCGGGTCGTCGAGCTGGGGCGGCTCGGCCAGAAGACCGGCAAGGGCTGGTATCGGTACGAAGCCGGTGATCGCACGCCGCACGCAGATCCCGAAGTCAACGAACTGATCCAGAAGTATCGCGCCGATACCGGCGCCACCCTGCGCACGATCAGCGACGAGGAGATCGTGCAGCGCTGCGTCTATGCGTTGGTCAACGAGGGCGCGCGCATTCTCGAAGAAGGCATCGCGCTGCGCGCAGGGGATATCGACGTGGTGTACCTGACCGGCTATGGATTCCCGGCTGCGAAGGGTGGGCCGATGTTTTATGCGCAGACGGTCGGATTGAATCAGGTCGTTGCACTGATGCAGCGCTTTGCGCAGAACGAGGCCGCCGACCCGAAGTTCTGGCAGCCCGCGAAGTTGCTGGTGGCCTCTGCTCAGAGCGGCAAGTGGCCGCGTTGACTCTCGTGCCTTGACAGCCCGATGTCGCTGAAAAAATTGTTCGACCTTTCGGGCAAGACCGCGCTGGTTACAGGTGGATCGCGCGGGCTGGGGCTGCAGATCGCCCAGGCGCTTGGTGAGATGGGCGCACGAATAATCTTATCAGCACGCAAGGCGGACGAGCTCAAGGCAACGTGTGCGTCGCTGGCAGCGGACGGCACGGACACGCATTGGATCGCCGCCGACGCTTCGAACCCTCAGGATATTGAGCGCCTGGCCGCCGACGCGCGCGCGCATCTCGGCGAAATCGACATCCTCGTCAACAACGCGGGCGCGACCTGGGGCGCGCCCGCCGAGGATCATCCGCTCGACGCCTGGGACAAGGTGATGAACCTGAACATCCGCGGCATCTTTCTGCTGACGCAGGCAGTCGGTCGCGCATCGATGATTCCTCGTCGCAGCGGACGCATCATCAACGTTGCATCGATCGCGGGCCTGTCCGGCAATACGCCGGGCACGATGAGCACGATTGCCTATAACACCAGCAAGGGCGCGCTGGTAAATTTCACGCGTACGCTGGCGGCCGAATGGGGCAAGTACGGCATCACGGTCAATGCGCTGGCGCCGGGCTTTTTTCCGTCGAAGATGACGAAGGGTGTAATCAAGGAGTTCGGCGAGGACACGCTGGCGCGGCTGGCGCCGCTGAATCGCCTGGGCGATGACGAAGACTTGAAAGGAGCTGCGGTGCTGTTTGCGTCGGATGCCGGCAAGCACATTACCGGGCAGATACTCGCCGTCGACGGCGGCGCCACCGCGTACTAGACACCCACATGCCTACCAATCGCCGCATCATCCTCGCCAGTCGCCCGAAGACGGCCGCCACGACGTCGAACTTCCGGCTCGAGGAAGTCCAGGTACCGACGTTGCAGCCGGGGCAGATTCTGGTTCGCAATCACTGGCTCTCGCTTGACCCGTACATGCGCGGGCGCATGAATGAAGCCCGGTCCTATGTGCAGCCGCAGGCGCTCAATGAAGTCATGCTCGGCGGCACCGCGGGCGAGGTGATCGAATCGCGCAACCCCGGGTTCGCCGTGGGCAACAAGGTCGTGGCCTATCTCGGTTGGCAGGAGTACGGCGTGTCGGATGGCGTCGGAGTCTTCAAGGTCGATACGCGCCATGTGCCGCTGTCGGCGTATCTCGGGGCGGTCGGCATGCCGGGCGTGACGGCGTGGTACGGATTGAATCGCGTCATCGACCCGCGTGAGGGCCATACGATCGTGGTGTCTGCCGCGAGCGGCGCGGTGGGGAGCGTGGTCGGGCAGCTGGCTCGCATCCGCGGCTTGCGCGCGATCGGATTCGCGGGCGGCCCGGAAAAATGCCGCTATGTCACCGAAGAACTCGGCTTCGACGCCTGCATCGATTACAAGTCCGAGGGCACACCCGCGGATCTCAGCAAGCGTCTGAAGGAAGCCGCGCCGGACGGCGTTGATGGTTATTTCGAGAACGTCGGCGGCGCAGTGATGAACGCGGTGCTGCCGCGCATGAATACCTACGGCCGCATTGCGTTGTGCGGACAGATTGCCGGCTACGACGGGCAACCGATTCCGATCGAGAATCCTACGTGGTTCTTGATCAGCCGGCTGACGCTGCAGGGCTTCATCGTGACCGAACACACGGACGTGTGGCCGCCCGCGCTGAAAGAGCTCGGTGAGCACGTTGCTGCCGGACGCATCAAGTATCGCGAAACGATTGCCCGTGGCATCGAGAATGCGCCGCAGGCGTTCCTCGGCATGCTCAAAGGTGCCAACTTCGGCAAGCAGCTGGTTCAACTCGCGGGGCGATGAACGAGTTCACCGGAAAGGTCGCGGCGATTACCGGCGCGGGCAGCGGCTTTGGACGCGAGTTTGCTCGGCTTGGCGCGCGGCTCGGCATGCGGCTCGCGCTGTCTGATGTGGAACAGCATGCGCTCGCCGAAGTCGTTGCCGAGTTGCGCGACGCCGATGTCTGCAGTGACGTGATTGATGTCGCCGACGCGGCGCAAGTCAGACAGTGGGCCGATCGCGTCTTCGAACGATTCGGTGTGGTTCACTTGCTGATGAACAACGCCGGTGTTGGCGGCGGCGGTTATCTCTGGGAAACCTCGGAGCGTGACTGGCAATGGGTGATGGGCGTGAACCTGGCGGGTGTCATGCACGGCGTGCAGCACTTTGTGCCGCGCATGCTTGCGGCCGAAACGCGTGGCGAGCCGGGGCACATCGTCAATACGGCGTCGATGGCCGGTTGGCTCAACGCACCGTTAATGGGCGTCTACAACGTGTCCAAGCATGCAGTCGTCTCGCTTTCGGAAACCTTGTTCCACGATTTGCGCGTTGCGAAGTCGAACCTTGGCGTCACCGTGCTGTGCCCGGCGTTCGTGCCGACCGGCATTGCAAACTCGCATCGCAACCGACCCGGCAGCCTGACCAGCGACACCGCGCCGACTGCGTCGCAACGGCTGGCGCAAAGCGGCGTGGAAAAGGCGGTGTCGAGCGGTCGCATGACGGCGCAGGAGGTCGCGCAGCTGACGTTCGATGCGGTGCGCGACGATCGCTTCTACGTTTTTACTCATCCGCAGATTCTGACGTCGCTGCGAGCGCGGTTTGACGCGGTGATCAACGGCGATACGCCGGCTGACCCGTACGCAGGCCGACCTACGCTGAAGCCGTCTTGAATTTTGGGCGGCTCGGCGGTCTTGAGCCGGGGATAGCTGAACCTGCGCCGCGCGCGCCTGTCAGAATCGCCTGTCCGAACCGAAACTCACCCTCATGACACCCATCAAGCGTTGCCTCGCAGCGGTCTTTCTTGCGGTGAGCTACAGCGCCGCACTAGCGCAAGCAGTTTTTTCATCCCCAGCGCCGGCGCGCGTCCCTGAAACGCAGAAGAGTCCGCTGCCGCTCGGCGTCACGCGCGGCCCGACCGTCGAGGGCATCACCGAGTATCGACTCGCCAACGGATTGCGTGTCGTCTTGTTCCCCGATC
This sequence comes from Burkholderiaceae bacterium, assembly GCA_041751695.1. Classification (GTDB taxonomy): domain Bacteria; phylum Pseudomonadota; class Gammaproteobacteria; order Burkholderiales; family Burkholderiaceae_F; genus JACCZX01. Next base: position 5,999 of record JBGSWX010000039.1, read on the forward strand.
CGTCGAAGCCCACCGCCACCGTGAACATCACGTACCTGGTCGGCTCGCGCCACGAGAACTACGGCGAATCCGGCATGGCGCATTTGCTCGAGCACCTGATCTTCAAGGGCTCGAAGAATTTTCTTAAACCGGACACCGAATTCACTCGGCGCGGATTCCAGAACAACGGCACCACTTGGCTCGACCGCACCAACTATTTTTCAACATTCCAGGCGAGCGACGACAACTTGAAGTGGGCCATCGACTGGTCGGCCGACGCGATGGTCAATTCGTTCATCGCGAAGAAAGACCTCGACTCCGAGATGACCGTCGTGCGTAACGAGTATGAAAGCGGCGAGAACAATCCGACGCGCGTCATGGTGACACGCATGCAGTCGATGCTGTACGACTGGCACAACTACGGTAACTCGACGATCGGCGCGCGCTCCGACATCGAGAATGTCCGCATCGAGAACCTGCAGGCGTTTTATCGGATGTACTACCAGCCCGACAACGCCGTGCTGACGGTGGCCGGCAATTTCGACGAACGCAAAACGCTGGGTTGGATCGCACAGGCATTCGGCAAGATTCCGAAGCCCAAGCGATCGCTGCCAGTGTTTTGGACGATCGAGCCCACGCACGACGGCGAGCGCACTTTTTCAGTGCGGCGTCCCGGCGAAGTGCAGTACGTGATGCTCGGCTACCGCGTGCCGTCAGGGTTGAGCCCGCAATCGCTGGCGACCGGGCTAGCTGCCGACATTCTGGGCGACACGCCCAACGGCCGCTTGCACGCGGCGCTGGTCGCCACCGGCAAAGCAGCGCAGGTGTTCAACTTCAATGTCGATTCGCGCGAACCCGGGTTCATCATTTTCGGCGCCGTAGTGAAGAAGGGTGAAGCGCTGGAGCCGGTCAGGCAGGCGATGATCGACGCCGTCGAAGGCAGTTGGGCTAAGACGCCGGCGACCGACGCCGAGTTGAAGCGCCAGGTGCAGCAGGCGCGCACCGGGTTTGACCGCGCGCTGGCCGACCCTCAGGCATTCGGCGTCGGCCTGTCCGAATACATCTCGCTGGGCGATTGGCGCCTGTTCTTCTTGCAGCGCGACCAGCTTGCGAAAGTGTCGGCGCCGGAGGTCGATAAAGCGGCGCAGAAGTATTTCGTGCGCGATAACCGCGTCGTCGGCTCGTACATTCCGGAAGACGCGCCTTTGCGCGCCGAGATTCCGGTTGCGCCGACTCCGACGCAGCTACTCGCGGATTACAAGCCTTCCGAGAAAGGCACAGCGGGCGAGGCGTTCGCGCCGACGCAGGAGAATATCGACAAGCGCACGCGCGTGCTGTCGTTCGGCAATCTGAACGTCGCGCTATTGCCCAAGCAGAACCGGGGCAACACGGTCAACGTGCAGACACAGTTTCAATGGGGCAGCCCGGAGTCGCTGACCGGGCGCATGATCGAGAGTGATCTCGCCGCGGCGATGCTCGGGCGCGGAACCGACAAGATGACGCGGCAGCAAATCGCCGACGAGATGACGCGGCTGCAGATGACCGGCGGGCTGACCGGCTTCCAGACAACGCGCGAAAACCTGCCCGATGCGTTGCGGCTGCTCGCGCACGTGATGCGCGCAACCAGTTTTCCCGTCAGCGAATACGAGCAGCTGCAGCGCCAGGTCGCCACCGGTCTGCAGGCGCAGCTCGACAATCCGGAGACGATCTCGCGCGATGTGCTCGCCACGCATTTCAACACCTATCCTGTAGGCGATCCGCGCTATTACATTCCGCTGCGAGCGCGAATCGACGCGGTGGCGAAAGTACCTCTCGATGCGACGCGCCGTTTTTACGACGACTTCTACGGAACCGCGCGCGGCGAGGTCGCGGTCGTCGGCGACTTCGACGCCAAGCAGATCGAGGCGCTCGTCAATGAGCTGTTCACCGACTACAAATCAAAGGCGCCGTATGCGCGGCTCGATCGCGAATATCGCGAAGTCAAGCCCGCGCGGCTGACGGTCGACACTCCGGAAAAGGAGAACGCATTCATTCGCGGGCGCATCGATTTTCCGTTGCGCGACGTCGACGCCGACGCGCCGGCGCTCTTGCTTGCCAACGCCATCTTCGGCGGCGGTGCGGGATTGTCGAACCGAGTCATGGAGAGGCTGCGGCAACGCGACGGCCTGAGCTACGGTGCCGGCACCGGCCTTTTGTTGGGCTCGCGTTATCCGGTGGCGTCGTGGACGCTAAGCGCGATCATGGCGCCGCAAAACGCTTCCAAAGCGGAGCAGGCACTGCGCGAGGAAATCGACCGCGCGCGGCGCGACGGATTCACCGCGAAGGAGCTCGAAGACGCGAAGAAAGGCATGCTGCAGGAGCGCGCCACCAATCGTTCCAGAGACAACGTGCTGGCGGGCAACTGGGCGGCCAACATGGACCTCGGGCGCACGTTCGCTTTTTCAAAGCAGTTCGAAGACCGGCTGCAGGCGGCCACGCTCGATCAAGTCAACGCGGCGTTCCGCAAGTACATCGACCCCGCGCGCATGACGTTCGTCATCGCCGGCGACGCGAAGAAGGGTGCGAAGTAATGTATGCCGACTTTCGGCACCGAATGCCGCTGCGGGTGCGGTGGGCCGAAGTCGACAAGCAGGCGGTGGTGTTCAACGCCCACTACCTGCTGTACTGCGATGTGTGCGTCACCGAATACTGGCGCGCGGTGGGCGTGCGGTACCCGGATGAATTTCTGAGCCAGGGCAGCGACCTGTTCGTGCGCAAGTCGACGGTCGAATATTTTTCCGCCGCGTATTACGACGACGAGCTCGAAATCTGCGGCCGCATCGCGCGCATCGGCACCAGCAGCATGCGCTTTGTCGTCGAGATCTATCGGCGCCGGCAGTACGAAGCGGTGCTGGTCACGGCGGAGTTGATCTACGTGCACGCCGATCCCATAACACGCGTCGCGCTGCCGGTCCCGACCAAGATGCGCGAGCGCATTCGATCCTTCGAGACGACCGAGCCCGAACAAGCCTCGAATGCGGATTGAGCTCGGCGATTGGGAACGCATGCGGCATTGGGCAGAGCCGCTGCGCTTTGCGGTGTTCGTCGAAGAGCAGAACGTACCGGCCGAGATCGAGCTCGATTCGTCCGATCCGCTGTCGGTGCACGCCGTTGCATTCGATTCGAGCGGTGCAGCGGTCGGCACCGGGCGGCTATTGCCCGATGGCCACATCGGCCGCATGGCGGTGGCGCAATCGGTGCGGCGTGGGGGAGTCGGCAGTGCGTTGCTGATTGCGCTGATGGATGAAGCGCGCCGCCGCGGGCATGCGCAGGCGCTGTTGAGCGCGCAGACGCACGCCACCGAGTTTTATCGCAAGCACGGTTACTCGGTGCACGGCGGCGAGTATGACGACGCCGGCATCCCGCACGTCGATATGTGGCGCGCGCTGTAAGGTTTAGCGCTGCCCGGGCGCGCGTAGCCGCGCTGCGGGCCGCGCCGCGCGATCGATCGTGAACTCGTAGTGGCGGTCGGAAAAGCGCACCGGGTCGGCCGTGTCGTAGCTGCGCTCGAAAAACGTCGTCAGACCGTCGTTGCGCACCGTGAGCACCGTGCTGGCGCGCGTGCCGTAGCCGTTGGCACGAATCTGAATCGCAGAGAGCGCGCGCTCCCATTCGTACGGAACGCCGGTCGACGGCAGCTCGATATCGCGTGCGAGCTCGCGGTTTTCGAGCAGGCGCACCAGCGGCTCGACGTCGACACGCGAAGCGATCGAACACGCGAAGCCCGTCACCGCCCGTGCAACCTTGGGCCAAGGGGTGTCCAGATATCCGTTGGACAAACCGTAGACGCCGGGCGCCAGCCCACGAGACGCCTCGCCGTTGCGATTGCTGAAGTAGTCGAGGCGCGGCTCGACCGACTCATTGCTATCGACGGGGCCGACATCGCCCACCAGTAGATTGAAGCCGTTGTATGCGCTCATGCGCGGCGCGTTCGATGCGAGCCAGGACGATGAGGTCTCGGGCGCCTGCAATGCCGAGAGCACCAGCG
>JBGSWX010000040.1:0-3707 GCA_041751695.1 Burkholderiaceae bacterium
CGGCGCCGGCCGCACTTCGCCTGCCAGGCCCACTTCGCCAAAAGCAACGAGCCCACGCGGCAGTGGCTTGTCGCGCATCGACGACACGACCGCAAGCAGCACCGCCAGATCGGCCGCCGGCTCGCCGATGCGCACACCGCCGACGGCATTAACGAAAACGTCCTGATCGAACGCTGCGATGCCGGCGTGCCGATGCAGGACAGCAAGCAACATGGCTAAACGCTGCTGATCGAGCCCGACCGACAGGCGCCGCGGATTCGGTACGTGCGCGGCGTCGACCAGCGCCTGAATTTCCACCAGCAACGGGCGCGTACCTTCCTGCGTTGCCATCACGCACGAGCCCGCAACCTGCACGTCGTGCTTCGAGAGGAACAGCGCCGATGGATTGGCCACACCCTTGAGCCCGCGATCGGTCATCGCAAACACGCCGAGTTCGTTGACCGCGCCGAATCGATTCTTGAACGCGCGAATCAACCGGAACGACGAGTGGGACTCGCCCTCGAAGTACAGCACCGTATCGACCATGTGCTCGAGCACGCGCGGACCGGCCAGTGTGCCGTCCTTGGTCACGTGGCCGATCATGATCAGCGTCAGGCCGGACTGCTTGGCCAGGCGCGTCAGCTGCGCCGCGCACTCGCGCACCTGCGCCACCGAGCCGGGTGCCGATTGCAGTTGCTCGGTGTACAGCGTCTGGATCGAATCGATCACCAGCAGCGAAGGTTTTTCGGCGGTGACGGTGGCTACGATGCGCTCGAGCGAAATTTCCGACAGCAGGCGAACGCGGGCGGCATCCACGCCGAGCCGTCGCGCGCGCAGCGCAATCTGTGCCGCCGATTCCTCGCCGCTGACATACAGCACCGATGCGCTCGATGACAGCGCCGCCAGCGACTGCAACAGCAGCGTCGACTTGCCGATACCGGGGTCACCGCCGATCAGCACCACCCCACCCTCGACGAAGCCGCCGCCCAGCACGCGATCGAACTCGTCGATGCCGGACGCGATGCGCGGCATGTCGCGCGCCTGTACGTCGCCGAGCAACTGCACCGGAGTGGTCGATACGAGCGCAGCGTAGCGGTGCTCGCCCGGCGCCTCGACGCGCGCTTCGGACAGCGAGTTCCAAACCTGGCAATGCGGGCACTGGCCCTGCCATTTCAGGCTCGCGCCGCCGCACTCGGAGCAAACGAACTGTGTTTTTACCTTGGCCATTGATTCCGCTAATCCACCTCGGTCACCGGTACGCGCGGCGCCAGCGCGCACATCAGTTCGTACCCGACGGTGCCGCACAGGTTGGCTACTTCATCGATCGGAATGTTTGCACCCCACAGCTCGACGTCGCTGCCGACCGCGGCATTGGGCGCTGCGGTCAGATCAACCGTGATCATGTCCATCGAGACGCGTCCCGCCATCGGAACCCGCACGCCATCGACCAGCACGGGCGTGCCGTCGGGTGCGTTGCGCGGGTAGCCGTCGGCATAGCCGCACGCAACCACGCCGATCCGCATCGCGTGCGGTGCTGCAAATCGCGATCCATAGCCCACTGCTTGCCCCGCGGCAAGCGTTTGTACCGCGATCAAGCGTGATTTCAACGCCATGGCCGCGTGCACGCCGAGTGCGGCCGCGCTGTGCGCCTCGTCGGTGGATGCACCATACAACGCGATTCCGGCGCGCACCGATTCTCCGCTCACCTCGGGTCGCAGGAAGAGCGCGGCGGAGTTCGCCAGGCTGCGCGGTTCGGGCCAGCCGCTCGCGATCCGCTCGAGCACGCCGAGCTGCTCTTCAACTTCGGCGGGGCCGGCTGCCCCGGTCGCACGATCCGCATTGGCAAAGTGAATCATCAACGTGATCTGCGCGACGTTGGGAGAAATTCTCACGCGGCGATACGCAGGCGCGGCGGCACGCTCGTCGAACCCGAGCCGGTTCATGCCGGTGTTGAGCTTCAGGTAAATGTCCATCGGTGCGGGCACGCGCGCTCGCTCGAGCATCTCGATCTGTTCTTCTTCGTGCACGACGGCGGTCAGCTTCAACGCCGACACCGTCTCCAGATCGCGTGCTTCAAAGCACCCCTCGAGCAGAAGAATCGGCTTGGTCCATCCAGCGTCGCGCGCTTGTTGCGCGTCATCGAGATCGAGCAGCGCCAGGCCGTCGGCCTCGGCAAAGGCTCGCTGCGCACGCGCCAGGCCGTGTCCGTATGCGTTGGCCTTGACCACGGCCCAGACCAGGCGGCCGCGCGCATGCCGGCGCGCGAGTGCCAGATTGCGGCGCATCGCACCCAAATCGATCACGGCAGAAATCGGTCGCGGCATTGGAATTATTGGACGAATTGACGCTCAATAGCATAGTGCCGCGCGTGATCGCGCCCCGAATGTGCGTGATAAATGTGCGTGATATAACGACCGCAGACACGCTGCATCGAGCGGGCGCATTGCACTTCCGCGCGCGTTGAAGTTCAAAAATCGCGCAGTCGACGACATCTATATGTTGGGAGACGTTTCGCTTGGTTCGTAACCATCGATCGATCGCGCCATGAAGCGCGGCTTCTACGTCATCATGGCCGCGCAGTTCTTCTCGTCGCTGGCCGACAACGCGTTGCTGATCGCTGCGATTGCCCTGCTGCGCGACGTTGAGGCACCGGCTTGGATGACGCCGATGCTGAAGCTGTTCTTCGTGTTCTCCTACGTTGCGTTTGCCGCATTCGTCGGCGCCTTTGCCGATTCTTTTCCCAAAGCGCGCGTGATGTTCATCACCAACACCGTCAAGATCGGCGGCTGCATGATGATGTTCCTCGGCGTGCACCCACTGCTCGCCTACGCGGTCATCGGTTTTGGCGCAGCGGCGTATTCGCCGGCCAAGTACGGCATCGTGACCGAGCTGCTGCCGCCCGACAAACTGGTGCAGGCCAACGGTTGGATCGAAGGGCTCACCGTGACGTCGATCATCGTCGGCTTTCTGATCGGCGGCGTGCTGATCGACAAGAACGTATCGGCGTGGCTGCTGGCGTTGGAGGCGCCGCTGATCGACACGGGCATCAATCTGCCGGCTGAGGCCGCCGTCGCGGTGATCGTATGGATCTACGTGCTCGCGGCAGCGATCAATCTGATGATCCCCGATACGGGCGCGCGCTACGCGAAGCAGCAGACGCATCCGTGGAAACTGCTCGTCGGCTTCAGGCACTGTTGCGGTGTTCTCTGGCGCGACAAGCTTGGACAGATATCGCTTGCGGTGACGACACTTTTTTGGGGCGCGGGTGCCACGCTGCAATTTATCGTGCTGAAGTGGGCCGAGACCGTGCTCGGAATGGATCTCGCGCGCGCGGCAATTCTGCAAGCAGTGGTGGCCGTCGGCATCACGATGGGCGCGGTATACGCCGCAGCCACGGTGCCGCTGAAGGGAGCGATGAGCGTACTGCCGGTGGGAATCGCAATGGGTGTCATCGTTGCGTGCGCAGCGTTCTACACGCCGGCGATTGCACCGCCGGGTTCGTTTCACATCGGCGCCGCCGAAGTGACTTATTTCCTGCTGATCGCATGCGCAATCCTGGTGTTGATCGGCATGCTCGCCGGCTACTTCGTGGTGCCGATGAACGCGCTGCTGCAGCATCGCGGCCACGTGCTGTTGTCAGCCGGGCACTCGATCGCCGTGCAGAACTTCAACGAGAATTCGAGCATCCTCGTCATGCTCGGCCTCTATGCGGTGCTGGTGTGGATGGA
>JBGSWX010000041.1:0-8328 GCA_041751695.1 Burkholderiaceae bacterium
CGTCCCGCAGGAGACCGTCCGCCATCGAGCAGACCGCCGAGCAAGCGCGCGCGCAAGGCAGCCGACCCGACCAACGCGGCTGCGACACCGCCTGAGCTTCCGAAGCCGCAGGCTCCTGCCAAGCCGATTATCAAGCGCGTGCGGAAAACGGTAGGCAAAGCGCCGGACGGCACCGGCGGAGACAAATAATGTTGCAGCCCGCTCGACGCAAGTATCGCAAGGAGCAAAAAGGTCGCAACCGCGGCCTGGCGCTCCGGGGCGCGCACGTCGCGTTCGGCGAATTCGGCTTGAAGGTGACAGAACGTGGCCGCTTGACGGCCCGTCAGATCGAAGCCGCGCGGCGCGCAATCAGCCGCCATATCAAGCGCGGCGGCCGTGTGTGGATTCGCGTGTTTCCAGACAAGCCGATTTCGCAAAAGCCCGCCGAGGTGCGGATGGGCAACGGCAAGGGCAATCCTGAATATTGGGTTGCAGAAGTCAAGCCGGGCTGCGTGGTGTACGAATTGGACGGTGTGAACGAAGTATTGGCGCGTGAAGCATTTGCGCTGGCGGCTGCCAAGCTGCCGCTGAAGACCACGTTTGTCGCACGCCGGCTTGGGCAATAGGGGATATTGATGAAGGTCCGAGAGATGCGCGAAAAGGATGCAGAAGCGCTGCTAAAGGAGCTGCAGGAGCTGCAGAAGGCGCATTTCTCTTTGCGCATGCAGCACGCAACGCAACAGTTAACCAATACGAGTCAGCTGCGCAGAACGCAGCGCGACATCGCGCGCGTGCGCACCATGCTCACGCAAAAGGCTGCCGTTAAATGATCGTAGAAAACGCGACACAAAAGAAGTCGTTGCAGCACACCTTGGTCGGCAAGGTGGTCAGCAACAAGATGACGAAAACGGTGACGGTGCTGGTCGAGCGGCGCCAAAAGCATCCGATTTATGGCAAGTACATCGTTAAGTCGAACAAGTATCACGCGCACGATGAAACCGACGCGGTCAACGAAGGTGACGTCGTCGAGATTGCCGCCTCGCGTCCGATATCGCGTACCAAGACCTGGACGGTGAAGCGGGTGGTCAAGGAAGCGCTCGTCATATAGGAATTGCGGCGACGGCGCGCCGTCGGATATACTTACCGGCTTCACTCTTTGAGCGAAGCATCCCGAACGGGACCCAAGACTGACTGCATTTTGCAGTCAAGTTGGGAAAGTTAGGCAACCAGCGACAACATCAAAATGATTCAAATGCAATCGATGCTCGACGTCGCCGACAACACGGGCGCGCGTTCTGTTATGTGCATCAAAGTGTTGGGCGGTTCGAAGCGTCGTTATGCCGGCATTGGCGATGTAATCAAGGTAACGATCAAGGAAGCTGCACCGCGCGGCCGGGTGAAAAAGGGCGAGGTTTACAGCGCCGTGGTGGTGCGCACCGCCAAAGGCCTGCGGCGCGGCGACGGCTCGGCCATCAAGTTCGACGGCAACGCCGCGGTGTTGCTCAACGCCAAGCTCGAGCCTATCGGCACACGCATTTTCGGGCCGGTGACGCGCGAGCTACGGACCGAGCGCTTCATGAAAATTGTGTCCCTGGCACCCGAAGTTTTGTGATTAGCGGGAAACCATAGATGGAACGATTTCGCAAAGGCGACGAGGTCATCGTCATCACCGGCCGGGACAAGGGCAAGCGCGGCGTGGTGCTCGACCGCGTCGGTGTTTCGCGCTTGATGATTGAAGGCATCAACATCGTCAAGAAGCACACGCGCCCGAATCCGATGAAGAACGTTACCGGCGGTATTGCCGACAAAACGATGTCGATCGACCGCAGCAACGTGATGCTGTTCGATCCGGCTACCGGCAAGGGCGGTCGTATTCAGATCAAGGACACCGGCGGTAAGCGCGTGCGTGTGTTTAAGGGCAACGGCAACGTGGTCGGTCAGTCCAATGCAGGCAAACCTGCCAAGACAGCCGCCAAGGCCAAAAAGAAAGCGGCTGGAGGTTGATGATGGCGCGTTTGCGTGAGCAGTATCGCGAGAAAGTCGTACCCGAGCTGATCGAGAAGTTCGGCTACAAGAGTGTGATGGAAGTGCCTCGCATCTCGAAGATCACACTGAACATGGGCGTGGGCGACGCGGTCAACGACAAGAAGCACATCGACACGGCGGTGGCCGATCTGACCAAGATCGCCGGGCAAAAACCGGTGGTGACCAAGTCGCGCAAGGCGATCGCGAACTTCAAGGTGCGCGAGAACCTTGCAATCGGCACGATGGTCACGTTGCGCGGCCAGAAGATGTACGAGTTTCTCGATCGCCTGGTCACGGTGGCGTTTCCGCGCGTGCGGGATTTTCGCGGCGTGTCGGGTCGCGCTTTCGACGGCCGCGGAAACTACAACATCGGCATCAAAGAGCAGATTATTTTCCCCGAGATCGAGTACGACAAAATCGACAAGCTGCGGGGGCTCAATATCAGCATCACCACCACTGCAAAGACGGACGACGAAGCCAAGGCATTGCTGGCCGCGTTCCGCTTTCCGTTTCGCAATTAGGCCGACAAAAGTGGAAACCTACTTTTGTCGGATTGGTCACCATGAAATCGCTGGCAAAGCCAGACAATTTCACGAGGGCAGGCGCACGAAAATGCATGGGCGCCGGCGATCTCTGCCGCTACCGTCTTGGAGGTCTCGTTAATTGGCCAAACTCTCGTTGGTAAACCGCGCAGCTAAGCGCGTCGCAATGGTCAAGAAGTTCGCCGCCAAGCGCGCTGAACTCAAAGCCGTCATCGGTGATCAGACGCGCTCAATGGAAGACCGCATGGGGGCGATGAAGCAATTGCAGGCGCTGCCGCGCGATTCGAGCCCGACACGGTTGCGCAACCGGTGCGAAATGACCGGCCGCCCGCGCGGAACGTTTCGCAAGTTCGGATTAGCGCGCGCAAAGATTCGCGAAGCGGCCATGCGCGGGGACATTCCCGGCCTGGTCAAGGCGAGCTGGTAAGCGAAGGAGATCGAGATGAGTATGAGTGATCCGATCGCCGACATGCTGACGCGCATTCGCAATGCGCAAGGCGTCGAGAAAGTCGATGTGACGATGCCCGCGTCAAAGCTGAAGGTGGCGATCGCCGAAGTGCTGAAGGACGAAGGCTATATCGACGGCTTCGAAGTCGTGAACGGCGAAACAGCGGTCGGTAAGAGCGCGCCCAAGCCCGAGCTTCGCATCGGCTTGAAGTACTACGCGGGCCGTCCGGTGATCGAGCGTCTGGAACGTGTGTCGCGCCCGGGCCTTCGAATCTACAAGGGCAGCGGCGACATTCCGAAGGTGATGAACGGCCTGGGCGTTGCGATCGTTTCGACGTCACGCGGCGTGATGACCGATCGCAAGGCGCGCACCGAAGGCGTTGGCGGCGAAGTGATCTGCTACGTCGCCTAAGAGAGAAAGACTATGTCTCGTATCGCAAGAATTCCGGTGAGCATCGAAAAAGGCGTCGATGTGCAGGTCGCGGCCAGCGAAATCACCGTCAAGGGCCCGCTCGGAACGCTGAAGCAGTCGAAGGCCGGGAACGTGAACATCACCGTGGCCGACGGCGAAGTCAGCTTTGTCGCCAACGACGAGTCGCGCGAGGCGCGCGCGATGAGCGGCACGATGCGCGCATTGGTCGCGGGCATGGTGCAGGGCGTGTCGAAGGGTTTTGAGCGCAGGTTGTCGCTGGTCGGCGTCGGCTATCGCGCGCAGGCGCAAGGCGACAAGCTCAATTTGTCGCTCGGCTTTTCGCACCCGGTCGTGCACAAGATGCCGGCCGGCGTGAAATGCGAAACGCCCACGCAGACAGAGATCGTGATCAAAGGGTCGGACAAGCAAAAGGTGGGTCAAGTCGCCGCCGAAGTGCGCGGCTATAAGCCGCCGGAGCCCTACAAAGGCAAGGGCGTGCGGTATCTGGGCGAAGCGGTCATCATCAAAGAGACCAAGAAAAAGTAAAGCGCGATAGGCGAAGCGAAAGTCGACATGATGCAGAAAAAAGAATCTCGTTTACGCCGTTCGCGCGCGACGCGTGTGCGGATCGGCTTGCAGAAGGCCGACCGATTGACGGTGAGCCGGACCAATTCGCACATCTATGCGAGCGTGATTTCCGGTGCCGACGGCAAGGTGGTGTGCTCAGCGTCCACATTGGAAGCCGAAGTGCGCAAGCAGCTGGCGTCGGAGAAGGGCAAGGGCGGCAACGTCAGCGCCGCCAAGCTGGTCGGAACGCGCCTGGCCGAGAAGGCCAAGGCAGCGGGCGTTGAAAGTGTTGCGTTCGACCGCGCGGGTTATCGATTCCATGGCCGCGTCAAAGCGCTGGCCGAAGCCGCTCGTGAAGCCGGCTTGAAGTTCTAGAAAGGCAGGGGAAACGACGTGGCAAGATTTCAGCCCAAAGGCATCAATACCGAAGACCGCGACGACGGCATCAAAGAGAAGATGATCGCCGTGAACCGCGTGACCAAGGTGGTCAAGGGCGGCCGTATTTTGGGCTTCGCCGCGCTGACCGTGGTCGGCGATGGCGATGGCCGCATTGGCATGGGCAAAGGCAAGTCGCGCGAAGTGCCTGTGGCCGTGCAAAAGGCGATGGAGCGCGCACGGCGCGGCATGGCGCGCATTCCGCTAAAGAACGGAACGGTGCATCACCTGGTCGAAGGCAAGCACGGCGCGTCGCGCGTGCTGCTCTCGCCGGCCGCTGACGGGACCGGAGTGATTGCAGGCGGGCCGATGCGCGCCGTATTCGACGTGATGGGTGTGCGCAACGTCGTTGCCAAGTCGCACGGTTCGACCAATCCGTACAACCTGGTGCGGGCGACACTCAACGCGCTGGGAAAATTGCGCACGCCGTCGGAAATCGCGGCCAAGCGCGGCAAGTCAGTCGAAGAGATCTTGGGCTAGGAATGGCGATGGCAGGAAAAAGCACAGGCAAGACAGTCCGGGTGAAGCTCGTCAAGAGCGCGATTTCGGCCAACGTCGCGCACCAGGCGACCGTGCGCGGACTCGGCTTGAAGCGCATGCACCAGACGCGCGAGCTGGAAGACACGCCCGCGGTGCGCGGAATGATCAACGCAGTCTGGTTCCTGGTGAAGGTGGTCTGATGCGCCTGAATAATCTGAAGCCCGGCGCGGGCAGCAAGAGCGCGCGCCACCGAGTCGGGCGGGGTATCGGCTCGGGTTGGGGCAAGACGGCGGGACGCGGCCACAAGGGCCAGAAGTCACGCGCGGGTGGATTTCACAAGGTCGGCTTTGAGGGCGGCCAGATGCCGCTGTATCGCCGCTTGCCCAAGCGCGGCTTTACGTCGCGCACGCGCCGCTACGTCGATGTCGTGCGACTGGGCGATCTGCAGCGACTCGGCCTGGCCGAAGTCGATCTGAACGTGTTGAAGCAGGCCGGCATCGTGTCGGCGCTGGCGCTCGACGCGCGCATCATCAAGTCGGGCGAGCTTTCGACCAAGGTCAGCGTGCGCGGTCTCGGTGTGACCAAAGGCGCGAAGGCGGCGATCGAGGCCGCGGGTGGCTCGCTGCTGGATGAGGGCAAGGCCGAAAGCAAGCCGACCAAGAAGGCAGCGGAGAAGGCCGAAAAAATTAGAGCAAAGGCCTCGGCCATCGCAGCGAAAGTATCGGTCAAGGAAACGGCCAAAGAACCTGCCAAGGAAGCGGCCGCCAAGGCGGCGCGCAAGAAGCAAAAAAAGGAAAGTACCTAGAACATCGTGGCTACGAGCCTGCCCAACACATTAGGCAACACCGGAAAATACGGCGACCTCAAGCGGCGCCTGATCTTCCTGGTGCTGGCCCTCGTCGTTTATCGGGCCGGCACCCACATTCCCGTGCCCGGGATCGATCCGGATCAGCTGCGGCAGCTGTTCAACAGCCAGCAGGGCGGCATCCTGGGGCTGTTCAACATGTTTTCGGGCGGCGCGTTGTCGCGCTTCTCGCTGTTCACGCTCGGAATCCTGCCGTACATCTCGGCGTCGATCATCATGCAGATGCTCACTTACGTGATGCCCTCGATGGAGGCGCTGCGCAAGGAAGGTGAGTCGGGACGCCGCAAGATCACGCAGTACACACGCTACGGAACGTTGGCATTGGCGACTTTCCAGGCGATCGGCATTTCGGTTGCGATGGAGTCGCAAGGCGGCCTGGTGATCGATCCGGGTCTGATGTTCCGCTTTGTGTGCGTCATCTCGCTGGTCACCGGAACTATGTTCCTGATGTGGCTCGGCGCGCTGATTTCGGAGCGCGGGCTGGGCAACGGCATTTCGATTCTGATCTTTGCCGGCATCGTCGCAGGGTTACCGTCTGCCATCGGCGGACTGTTTGAACTTGTCCGCACCGGCGGTTTGGCGCCGTTGGCCGCACTTTTCATCATCGCGCTGATCGTCGCGGTCACCGCGTTCGTGGTGTTCGTCGAGCGCGGGCAGCGCAAGATCACGGTGAACTACGCCAAGCGCCAGGTCGGCAACAAGGTGTATGGCGGCCAAAGCTCGTTCCTGCCGCTGAAGCTCAACATGTCGGGCGTGATCCCGCCGATTTTCGCCTCCTCTTTGATCCTGTTCCCGGCGACGCTGGCGAGCTGGTTTACCACCGGCGACGCCACGCTTTGGATTCGCGATCTGGCCGCGGCGCTGTCGCCGGGCCAGCCGCTCTACATGTTCCTATATGCAGGGCTGATTATCTTTTTCTGCTTTTTCTACACCGCGCTCGTGTTCAACAGCAAGGAAACGGCCGACAACCTGAAAAAGAGCGGTGCGTTCGTCCCGGGAATTCGCCCAGGTGACCAGACCGCGCGTTATATCGACCGCATCCTGATGCGTTTGACGCTGGCCGGCGCGATTTACATCACGTTCGTTTGCCTGGTGCCGGAATTCTTGAATACGCGCTTTTCGGTTCCATTTTATTTTGGTGGTACGTCGCTCCTGATCGTGGTCGTGGTGACGATGGATTTCATGGCGCAGGTGCAGGCTTACTTGATGACGCATCAGTACGAATCGCTGCTGAAGAAAGCTAATTTCAAGGGTTTTGGCCCGGGCCAGCTGCCGCGCTGATGTCCAAAGATGATGCGATTCAAATGCAGGGGGAGATTCTGGAGAATCTTCCGAACGCAACGTTTCGGGTGAAGCTGGAAAACGGGCACGTAGTGCTGGGGCATATTTCCGGAAAGATGCGAATGCATTACATCCGCATCCTGCCGGGCGACAAGGTGACCGTGGAGCTGACGCCCTACGATCTGTCGCGAGCGCGCATAGTGTTTCGTGCCAAATAGGGCACGTGGAGATTCGAATGAAAGTGATGGCGTCCGTAAAAAAAATGTGCCGCAAGTGCAAGGTCATCAAGCGCAAGCGCGTGGTGCGGGTGATCTGTTCCGACCCGCGCCATAAGCAGCGTCAAGGATAGGAGTAGCAATGGCTCGTATCGCCGGTATCAACATCCCGCCGCATCAGCATGCCGACATCGGCTTGACGTCGATCTACGGCATCGGCCGCGCACGCGCGCGCGCGATCCTGGACGCCGCCGGAGTTCCGTACGACAAGAAGGTCAAGGAACTCAACGACGCCGAAGTCGAGCGCATCCGCGAGGCGATGGGACGTGCGACGGTCGAGGGCGACCTGCGGCGCGAAGTGCAGCTGTCGATCAAGCGTCTGATCGATCTCGGAACGTATCGCGGTGTTCGCCATCGGCGCGGCTTGCCCGTGCGCGGCCAGCGTACCCGTACCAATGCCCGCACCCGCAAAGGTCCGCGTAAGGCCGGTGTGTCGCTGAAAAAAGCAGCAACCTAGGAAAACTTAAATGGCGAAAGCTCCATCTCCGCAACAGGTCGCTGCCCAGCAGCGTGCGCGCAAGAAGATCAAGAAGGTCGTCTCCGACGGCATTGCGCACGTGCACGCGTCGTTCAACAACACAATCATCACGATCACCGACCGGCAAGGCAACACGCTGTCGTGGGCGACCTCAGGCGGGGCGGGATTCAAAGGCTCTCGCAAATCAACGCCCTTCGCTGCGCAGGTCGCTGCCGAAACCGCGGGTCGTGCTGCGCAGGAACACGGGATCAAGAGTCTTGACGTGCGCATCACCGGACCCGGCCCGGGCCGCGAGTCGTCCGTGCGGGCGTTGAATGCGATCGGTATTCGCGTTTCATCGATACAGGACATCACGCCGGTTCCGCATAACGGCGTGCGTCCACCGAAGCGCCGCAGGGTCTAGACCCACGGCGCTCAACCACTGTCTGCATCACCGATGCAGACTTAATGCGGCAAATGTCGCAGGATCATTGAGGAAAGATAGTGGCTCGTTACACAGGACCCAAGTTAAAGCTTTCGCGTCGCGAAGGCACCGATCTGTT
>JBGSWX010000042.1:0-7841 GCA_041751695.1 Burkholderiaceae bacterium
CATCTGCGGTGGCGGCCGCGTGCTGGCGCCGGGGTCTCCGGAGACGCCGATTCAGTTTATCGACGCGCGCGATCTGGCGGCATTCATCATCCGACTCGTCATGCTGCGCGCCAGTGGAGCGTTCAACGCGACCGGGCCGAACGAAGGTGCGACTTTCGGCGAGCTGCTCGATACCTGCCGCTGGATTTCGGGCGAAGACGTCGAGGTCGAGTGGGTCAACGAGAAATTTCTCGAGCACGAGGGCGTCCAGCCGTGGACGGAGCTGCCGCTGTGGATTCCGACGCATGATCCGCAGACGCGCGGCTTTCACGTGGTTGACACGACGCGCGCACGACGCAACGGCCTGCGCACGCGGCCGATGGCCGTCACGATCAGCGACATCCTGGAAGCCGGCATTCCGGA
This sequence comes from Burkholderiaceae bacterium, assembly GCA_041751695.1. GTDB lineage: Bacteria > Pseudomonadota > Gammaproteobacteria > Burkholderiales > Burkholderiaceae_F > JACCZX01. Next base: position 403 of record JBGSWX010000042.1, read on the forward strand.
ACAGGGCGACAAGAGGCGCATCGGCAAGATCACGCGCGAGCGCGAGCGCGACCTGCTGGCGGTCTGGCGGCTGCAGAAAGCCGGATTGGCGCTGGCGTAACGGTCGCCGTTACACCTTGAAACCAAACCCCGTCGGCTTCGGGGTGCAAGCCGTCGTTGAATCTCCTGTAACACTCAGGAGGTCAGAATGAAACGGAAATTTTGGGTCGGCGCCACATTCAGCGCCCTAGTTGTTGCGGCAATGGCTCCCTGGTCTGCGTCGCAGGCCAACGGCGTCTCGATCAGGGTCAACACTCCCGAATTCGGGATTCGCATCGGCGCACCGCATTTCCCGCCACCGGTTTACTACCCGGTGCCAGTCCATCAACCCCGGTACTACGGATACGCGCCGCCGCCCGTGGTCTATGCACCGCCGCCGCCGGTTTACGGGTATCCGTATCACTATGCCGGAGGGCGTGGCTACGGTGGTCCGCACCATTGGCGTCATCCGCATTGGCGGCATCCCCACTGGCGTCATCCCCACGAGCGCAATCACCGGGGGGGCCACGACGATCATCGCGGCGACCGTGACGACGACCGTCAACGTCACTGGCGCTAGGTAGCACCCTGGCCCGCTCTGTGCTTGAATCCCCGTGCAGACAACCACGGGGATTCAAATGCGCATCGAAGGCCAGAGTTCCAACGTAGAAGATCGGCGCGGCCAGTCATTCGGTGGCCGCGGCCTCATCGGCGGCGGTATCGGCACCTTGGTGCTGGTGGTCGTTGGGTTGTTCTTCGGCATCGATCCACGCGTGATTCTCGGACTGACCGAGACAGCGCAGTCGGTGCAGCAGACGCGGGCACCGCAGGGTCCGGCCAAGGCGCCGACCGATGCCGAGGGTCAATTCGTTTCGGGCGTGCTGCTCGACACCGAAAAAACCTGGAACACCTTGTTCAAGCAACTGGGTCGCAGCTACGGCGAGCCGAAGGTCGTGATCTTCGAACGGGCCACACGCTCGGCGTGCGGCACCGGCCAATCGGCGATGGGGCCGTTTTACTGCCCGCTCGACCAGAGCGTCTACATCGACCTGGCGTTCTACCGGGCGCTGCAGGAACGCTTCAAGGCGCCGGGTGACTTCGCGCAGGCGTACGTGATCGCGCACGAGGTGGGCCACCACGTGCAAAATCAGCTCGGCATCATGGAAAAAACACAGGCTTTGCGGCAGCGATTGAACGAAGCGCAGAGCAACGCGCTGTCGGTTCGCGTGGAGTTGCAGGCGGATTGTTTCGCCGGTGTTTGGGCGCACCATGCGGGCAACCGCAAGCTGCTCGACGCGGGCGATGTCGAAGAAGCAATGCGCGCCGCGGCGGCCATTGGCGACGACAACATCCAGCGCCGCACGCAGGGCCAGATCGTTCCCGAAAGTTTCACTCACGGCAGCTCGGAGCAGCGCGTCCGCTGGTTCATGGCCGGCATGAAGAGCGGCCAGATTACCGCCTGCAATACGTTCGACGGGGTGTGAACGCACGCGATGTCACGGCCGGCGTTGCGCTGACGGTCGGCATCGCCGGCGCCCTGTCGGCGTGGGCCGATCGGCCCGGCTCGGTCGATGTTCCGGCTGGCCGCTCCGACAGCGGCGCCTACGTCGTCAAGCCGATGCTCGATGCAGCGCCGATCAGCACGGCAGATGGCGGCACATTGCTACCCGTGGCCGATTTCGAAACACGCGGCCGCGTGCTTAACATCGAGCGCTTCAAGCCGTATCAATCGCTGGTCAACTGGGTGCCCGGCCTGCGGCCAGCCACGCACGACATCGGCCTCGGCTACGGGCCGATGACCGACAGCGCCAATGTCCGACTCTTCAAGTTTTCGCATGAAGGCGCGAGCAACGGCATGCGCGCGTTGTTTCCGCGCCCGCGCGGCGCGATGTCGCGCGAGGAGTTCGATAATCTTGGACCTCACATCACCAACGTGCACGTGATTCCGGCTTCAACCGCAATCTACGATCAGCTGCGCCGCGTACGTCACGGCGAGTTGGTCACTCTGCGAGGCAGGCTCGTCAACGTGCGCAACGCCTCAGGACACACCGCCCGAACCTCCGTCACCGCGGGTGATCGCGAATGCGAAATCATGTGGCTGGAAGAACTGCAAATCGCGCGCCTTTAAGATCGTCTCCGTGAACGCTCCGGACTCGCCGTCGCGCCGCTCGAATCTCGATGCAACGCTGCTGAGGCACACCGCGCCGTTGCCGATCGCAACGTATTTCGACACTGCGTGGTTCGAGCGCGAGCAGCAGCAGCTGTTTGCGCCGGGACCGAACTACATCGGCAGCGAATCAATGGTGCCGGAAGTCGGCGACTACATGACGTTGCCGTCCACCGCGCACGGCAAGGTGCTGGTGCACGGCCCGGCCGGCGTCAATCTGTTGTCGAACACGTGTCGCCATCGGCAAGGCCTGCTGCTCGACGGCCGTGGCAACAATGCCAACATCGTCTGCCCGCTGCACCGCTGGACCTACGATTTAAATGGCAAGCTGCTCGGCGCGCCCGATTTTGACGTCACGCCCGAGTGTTCGCTGCCGAACACACCGCTTTCGCGCTGGAATGGTTTGTTGTTCACCGGGCCGCGCGACCCCGAGGCCGCTTTGCGAGATTTTCCCATCGCCTCCGATTACAACTACGCCAACTACGTCTTCGAAAAAGCCGTGGTCGAAGACTGCGCGTTTAACTGGAAAGCGTTCCTCGAAATCTATCTGGAGCTTTATCACGTCGAGGCGATGCATCCGGGATTGCAGAAGTGGGTCGATCCCGACCACTACGAATGGGGCTTCGGCGACCGCTGGAGCTACCAGATCCTCGGCATCAAGGACGGACTGAACTCCCAGGTCTCACCCAACTACCAACGCTATCGCGACACGATTCTCGAATATTCGGGCGGCGAGTTACCGAAGTACGGCACGATCTGGTCGATCTTGTACCCGAACGTGATGCTCGAGTGGTACCCGCACGCGCTGGTGGTCAGCACGCTGATTCCGCGCACGCCCGAACTGACGACCAACGTCGTCGAGTTCTACTACCCTGAAGAAGTGCAGGCGTTCGAGCGGCAGATCGTCGATGCGCACCAGGCGGCGTACGCGGAGTCGTCCGCTGAAGACGCACAGGCCTGCACGCGCCTGCAGCGCGGCCGGCGAGCGCTCTGGCTTACGGGTGAAGAAGACGCCGGCCCGTATCACTCGCCGCATGAAGACGGCATGATTCATTTGCACGATTGGATTCGCAGGGAGATGGGCGATCACTGACCGCGCACAAACTGCACGAGCTTGGTCACGTCGAGCGAGCGCGCTTGTTGTTCGATTTGCGGAACGTAACGCGTTTGCAGCGTCCGCCCCTGTTGCAGCAAATCGGTAAACGAATGTTTCAACAACTCGGCGTTCATGGTCCTGCCGCCGGCGTAGTAACGCCGCGCCACCTGACCGATCGCGTACGTCGTGGCAAACGAGAACGCCGCGCCGGTTGCGCCGCGCGCTACCGAGCCGATCAGCCCGCCGGCGACCTTGCCGAGCAGGCCGCCGATCAGTTTGCGGCCGACTTGCTCGAGATACTGACCCGTCATCCCGACGCCGAGCGTGGCGAGCAGGTCCTTGATGTGATCGCGATCGAGCTCATAGCCGTGCACCTTGCCGATGCGATAGACCAGCTTCATCTGCAGCGGAATGATCGCCATCGACGCCAGCGACTGCGGCAGCAACTCGAGCGCGCCGTTCATCACCGCGGCCCGCGTGATGATCGAATCGATTTCGGCGCCATCGATCGACGCGCTTGCTGCAACGACGGGACCGCCCGAGTCCGGCGGATCGGACAACGGCGTGGTCGCGAGCGCATCCGCGGTGGCCGCCACACCGGCGACCAGCGGTTGCGCCAGTCTCAGCGCGGCACCGAGTTCCGCGAGAAAACGGGTCTCGGCCTCGTTACGCAGCCCATCGGCATCGCACACGCCGACCGCGATCTCATACGCCAGTGCACGCACATCATTCGATTGCAGCTGTGCCGCCGCCGCGCCGATGTCGATGCGGTTCATCAACACCCGCTGGTAAAGCTCCGGCGCGTTGAGCTCAGTCGCGAGCGCGTCGGCAGCGCGCCTGACTTCGCCTCTCTCCGCGTCGTGTTGCGTGCCGTCGGCAAACGCGGCCAGCATCGCAATCGTCAACACTGCTTCGGTTTCAGTCGGCTGCATGCGTTCTCCCGGTCTCTTGAATTGAATCTTAGCGAGCCCGGCATCCGGGCGGCGTCTGCAACAATGCGGCCGTGACCGTTTCACCTCATCGCAGTTCGAGCTCGTGGCTCGCCTGGTACTTCGTCGTCATCTGGGGGTCCGGCTATCTGGCGACCAAGGTCGGGCTGCAGTACGCGCCGCCATTCACGTTTCTTACGCTGCGGTTTGCGTTCGGCCTGCTGCTTGTCATTCCGATCGCCTGGGTGGTCAAGCCGCGCTGGCCCGACTCTTTGTCGCAGTGGCTGCACATCGCCGCGGCGGGGTTGTTGATGCACGCGATCAATCTTGGCGGTAGCCACTACGCGCAGTACCTGGGCATGTCAGCCGGCATCGCGGCGCTGGTGCTCGCGCTGCAGCCGCTGGTCACTGCGATGGCGGCCGCGCCACTGATGGGTGAGCGACTGAATTCGCTGCAATGGCTCGGTGTCGCGCTCGGCCTGGCCGGTGTGGCGCTCGTCGTGTGGCACAAGATCGATCTGGGCGCGATGAGCATCGGTTCGTTGGTCGGCATCTTCATCGCGCTGGCCGCAATGACTGTGGGCACCCTATATCAGCGCATTTTCTGCCCGGCCGTCGATCTGCGCGCCGCCTCGGTCGTGCAGTTTGCGGCGACGGTGCTGGTGCTGGCGCCACTGGCCATCGGCGTCGAAGGGTTTGAGTTTCGATGGTCGTGGCCACTGCTGGCCGCGATCGGTTTTCTGGTGGTGTTTGCTTCGATCTTCGCGGTCAACGCGCTGCACACGCTGATGCGCCGCGGAGAAGCCACCCGCGTGACCAGCCTGCTGTATCTGACGCCGATCATCGCGGTGGCGCTCGAATGGCTGATGTTCGGCATTTACCCGACATGGTTGACCGCACTGGGCATCGCGGTGACATGCGCCGGCGTCGCGCTGGTGGCACTGAAGCTGCGCAGCAAGAGCAAGTTACAGGAGGCCGAAGTGCCCGGAACTGCGAATTGATGACGCTGTCTCGCATCATCGTGTTCGTCGTGCTGACGCACACTGCGTTCGGCGCAGCGCGCGTTACCGCAGCACTCTATGCCTTGTCGAACAAGGCGTCGCCTTTCACGGTAGGTGTACTGCTCGCGCTATACGCACTGGTGCCGGCGCTGCTTGCGGTGCGCGCCGGGCGCTGGCTTGATGAAGTCGGGCCGTTCCGCCCGCTGTTGCTCGGCACGGTGATGATGACCGTCGGCGCGGCGCTGCCGGCGGCGTTCTCTTACGCAAGCGCGGATGTGGCGCCGCTGCTGGTCTCCAGCGCACTGTTGGGCACCGGCTTCATGTATGTGCAAATGACGATGCAGAACCTGGTCGGCATCATGTCGGCACCGGGCAACCGCCCGGCGGCGTTCTCGAAGCTGGCGCTCGGATTTTCCACGTCGGGCCTGATCGCGCCCGTCGCCAGCGGGTTCCTGATCGACAGCGTCGGCCATCGGCTGACTTTCGCGTTGATCTTCATCTTGATGATGGCCAGCGTGGCGCTTCTGTTCGCGCAGCGCGCGCTGCTGCCGGCGCCGCAGCCCCACGCAGCCGCCACCGAATCGCGCAATCCCTTCGATCTGCTGCGCTACCCCGCCGTGCGCAACGTGTTGATCGTCAGCGGCATGATCTCGATGTCGTGGGACCTGCAGCAGTTCCTGATTCCCGTTTACGGCACGAGCATCGGGCTGTCGGCCTCGCAGATCGGCCTGGTGCTCGGCAGCTTTGCCGCGGCGACGTTTGCCATCCGGCTGGCGATGCCGACGCTGTCGCGCCGCTACCGCGAATGGGAGGTCTTGCTGTTTACGCTGGTCACGGCCGCCGCCGGTTTCGCACTGATCCCCTTTTTCAACACCATGGTGCCGCTGATGGCGGTTGCCTTTCTGCTCGGGCTTGGGCTGGGCGCGGCCCAGCCGAATGTGATGTCGCTGCTGCACGATCGCGCGCCCGAAGGACGCGTCGGTGAAGCGCTCGGCGTGCGCACGACGATCATGAATTCGAGCCACGTCGTGTTGCCGCTGGTGTTCGGCGCGTTCGGTTCGGTGCTCGGCGCCGGCTCGGCGTTCTGGTTGATGGCAGGCCTGCTCGGCGCGGGCGGCTGGACCGCGTGGCGTCGCATGACGATGGAAAGGCCGCCGCGGCAATGAAAGTGCCGTTCGACTTTCCCGGAAGAGTCAGCGCGGAACAGCAGGCGGCGTCACTGCGCGAAGCATTGTCGGCGTGGGATGGAAAATCTTCTCCATGGCTGTTCGGCTACGGCTCGCTGATCTGGAACCCGGAGGTCACGTTCGATCGCCGCCTGACCGCGCGCGTGCACGGCTATCACCGGCGGCTGTGCTTGTGGAGCCGCGTAAACCGCGGCACGATCGATTGCCCCGGCCTGGTGGCGGGGCTCGACCGGGGCGGTTCGTGCGCCGGTGTGGTCTACCGACTATCAGCAAAGACAGCGCGCGACGAGCTCGAGCGGCTGTGGGATCGCGAAATGTTCATGGGCTCGTACACGCCGCGCTGGCTCGACTGCCGCGTAGGCAGCAATGGCGCTCGATCGCACGTCTCGGCGCTCGCGTTCGTGGTGCGGCGCGACGCGCAGAACTACGCCGGCAAATTGAGTGAGGCCGAGATTCTTGCGGTGTTCGCGCGCGGTAGCTGCGGCCGCTTCGGCACCAGTCTCGACTATCTGGTCAAGACAGTGAGTGCATTGCGTGAGCATGGGCTGCGGGATCCACACTTCGAACAACTCGCGCGGCATGCGGGCGCAGAGTTTCCTAAGATGACGCCATGAACTTCGCTGAACTGCGCGTCGAATACAAGCGGGGCGAGCTCGATGAAGCTCACGCCGCTGCCGATCCGATCGCGCAGTTCTCGCGGTGGTGGGATGAAGCAGCCGCCGCCCAGGTGCGCGAAGCCAACGCGATGACGCTGGCGACTGCCGATGCGCGCGGCAAGCCCGCAGCGCGCACCGTGTTGCTGAAGGGCTTCGATGCTGCGGGCTTTGTCTTTTTTACCAATTACGAAAGCCGCAAAGGGTCGGAGCTCGCCGCCAATCCGCTCGCGGCGCTGCTTTTTTTCTGGCCCGAGCTGGAGCGGCAGGTGCGCATCGACGGCACGGTCGCGCGCGTTGCCGAAGCGGAGTCCGACGAATACTTTCGAAGCCGCCCGCTGCCGAGCCGCATCGGCGCATGGGCCTCGCCGCAGAGCCGGACGATTCC
>JBGSWX010000043.1:0-2710 GCA_041751695.1 Burkholderiaceae bacterium
ACCTCGAGTTTGCGGTCGGCGTCACGGCCGCGTCGGCGACGCTCGGCCCCATCATTCCGCCTTCGCTGCCGTTCGTGATCTACGCGATGTTCGCCAATGTCTCGGTCGGTGCGTTGTTCCTGGCCGGCATCCTGCCCGGCCTCGGGATGGCGTTGTTGATGATGTCGACCGTGGCGTTCTTTGCGCACAAGAACAAGTGGGGTGGCGACATCGCGTTCGAGTGGAAGCGCATCGGCAAGGCGCTGCTTGAGTTGGCGATCGTGGCCGGCTTCCCGATCGCGATCTGGCTCGCGACGCAACAGGGAACGGACCCGGTATGGACGGTCGTCGTCGCACTCGTACTGTTGCTCGCGGCTGATCGATATTTTCGGTTCAACGCGGTGCTGCCGATCATGACGCCGGTGCTGTTGATCGGCGGCATGACCACGGGAGTGTTTACCGCGACCGAGGGCGCGATCGCCGCCTGCGTATGGTCGCTGTTCCTCGGACTTGCTTGGTTCCGCACGTTGAACTGGAAAATGCTGATCAAGGTGTCGATGGACACCATCGAAACGACGTCGACGGTGCTGTTCATCGTCGCTGCGGCATCGATCTTCGGCTGGATGCTGACGGTCACGAAGACGACCGAGCTGATCGCAGGCTGGGTGCTTGGCTTCACGCAGGAGCCGTGGGTGTTTTTGCTGTTGGCCAACGGGTTGATGCTGTTCGTCGGCTGCTTTCTGGAACCGGTCGCAGCGATTACGATTCTGGTGCCGGTGCTGATGCCGATCGTTCTGCAACTGGGAATCGACCCGGTGCATTTCGGGCTGATCATGGTGCTCAACTTGATGATCGGCCTGCTGCATCCGCCGATGGGGTTGGTGCTATACGTTCTTGCGCGTGTGGCCAAGTTGTCGATCGAACGGACGACAATGGCGATCCTGCCGTGGCTGGTGCCGCTGTTGATTAGCCTGGCGCTGATTACGTACGTGCCGATCATCAGTCTGTGGCTGCCGCGGCTGGCAATGTAGGAGAGGACTAAACGTGTTGCAGGAAGTGCCGCTCGTACTGAGACTCAATCCCGCCGATGACGTCGTCATCGCGCGCCGCCAACTGGTGTCGGGAACGCTCGTCAAGAACGAAGGCGTGACGGTCATCGGTCTGGTGCCGCCTGGGCACAAACTTGCCACGCGCGCGATCGCCAAAGGCGCAGCCGTGCGCCGGTACAACCAGATCATCGGCTTCGCGACGCGCGATATTCGTGCGGGCGAGCACGTGCATCTGCACAACATGGGAATCGGCAGCGAGCATGGTGCCAACGTCGGCGGCGCGGCGCGCGACTACGCGTTCTGCGCCGATGTGAAACCGACCCGGATGGCCGAGCCGCGCGCCAGCTTCATGGGCATCGTGCGCGACGATGGCCGCGTCGCGACGCGCAATTACGTCGCGATCATCTCAAGCGTCAATTGTTCGGCGACGGTATCGCGCGCGATCGCCGATCAGTTTCGCACCGACATTCGTCCCGAGGTGCTTGCTGCGTATCCAAACATCGACGGCGTGATCGCGCTGACGCACGGTACCGGCTGCGGCATGGACATGGGCGAGAGCATGGACGTGTTGCGCCGGACGATGGCGGGGTACGCGCGGCACCCGAACATTGCGGCGACGGTGTTCATCGGCCTCGGCTGCGAAGCGAACCAGATCACGTCGCTGCTCGGCGCCGAGGGGTTGAAGGAGAGCGCCCGCCTCGCGCGCTACAACATGCAGGACGTAGGCGGCACGGCTAAAGCGATCGAGCGTGGCGTGGGGATCGTCAGGGACATGTTGCCGGCGGCCAATCGCGTCTCTCGAACGCCGGTGCCGGCCAGCCATCTAATGCTGGGTCTGCAATGCGGCGGATCGGACGGTTACTCGGGCATCACTGCCAATCCCGCGCTCGGCAACGCGGTCGATCGGCTGGTCGCCCACGGCGGCACCGCGATCCTGTCGGAGACGCCCGAGATTTATGGCGCCGAACACTTACTGACGCGCCGCGCCGTATCGCGCGAAGTCGGCGAAAAGCTGATTGCGCGCATTAAGTGGTGGGAGGATTACACCGAGCGCAACCACGGCGAGATGAACAACAATCCATCACCGGGCAACAAGGCAGGCGGACTGACGACGATTCTGGAAAAATCGCTCGGCGCGGTCGCGAAGGGCGGCACGACCAATCTGGTCGACGTTTTCGAATACGCGAAGCCCGTCACCGCGAAAGGGTTTGTCTACATGGACACGCCGGGCTATGACCCCGTGTCGGCCACGGGGCAGGTCGCGGGCGGCGCTAACATGATTGTATTCACGACCGGGCGCGGATCGGCGTACGGATGCGCGCCGTCTCCGTCTCTGAAGCTTTCGACTAACACCGAGCTGTGGCAGCGCCAGCAGGAAGACATCGATCTGAACTGCGGCGAGATCGCCGACGGCGCAGCAACGATCGAAGACATCGGAGAGCGGCTGTTCGAGCTGCTCCTTGCGACTGCTTCTGGAGAGAAAACCAAGAGCGAGCGCTTCGGCTACGGCCAGAGCGAATTCATTCCATGGCAGCTGGGTGCGACGATGTAGCACTCGGCAGTTACTAGTAAGTCAGACCAATACCTCAAGGAGGAGACATGAAGTTGAACATTAGAAAACTCACCATCGCTGCGGCGCTGTCGCTGATCGCGCTCGGCACCGCGCATGCGCAGACCAAGCT
>JBGSWX010000044.1:0-13148 GCA_041751695.1 Burkholderiaceae bacterium
CGGTGCAACGTGATCACCGCGTACCCGGGCTTCTGGCCGGCCCACTCGACGTTCAAGCCTTCTCGACGGAACAGTTCGACGGCTGATACCGCCTTCGGTAGTGCCCACAGCAACGAGTCGATCATCAAGTTGCCGACGAAGTGAACGCGGTCGTCAGCGATTCCCTCGCGTGCCAGGTTCGCGTGCGCACTGCGTTCGGTCGTGTAGAGCATTGAGGCGATCTGATCGGTGAGCACGCGGTTGATTTCTTCGGGCATCGAACGATCGAAGCTGCGCAAGCCAGCCTCTACGTGGACGACAGGCACGTACTTCTTTGAAGCAACGAGGCTGCATGCAAGCGTGGAATTGACATCGCCGACCACGATCACGCACGATGGTCGATATTGGTCTATGACAGGTTCGAAGCGCTTCATCACTTCGGCCGTCTGCGCTGCATGCGAGCCTGAGCCCACTTCCAGATTTACGTCGGGCGCCGGCAGCCCGAGATCGACGAACAAGCGATCACTCAAGTCAAAATCGTAGTGTTGGCCGGTATGAACCAGCACGGCAGATGGCAGCTCAGCGCGCGACTTGATCGCTCTCAACAGCGGCGCCATTTTCATGTAATTAGGTCGCGCGCCGACAACGCACAAAACGGGACCGTTGCCGGACAGCATGTCACTTTCCCCTGGAAGATCGGCGCGGTCCTCGAGTGTCTTCTTCGGGCAGAGCGCGCTCGGGCTCAACAATGCCTCGGACGACACTTAACAACCCATCGACGTTTTGTTCCAGTTGTTCGATTCTCTCGGTGATCGCGGCGAGCGGCCGCGCTCCAACTCGACCAGCGCCGGTAGCCGGCGCCGGAGCTTCGCGCTTTGCCGCGACCGGAGCGGCTTCGCGCTTGGGGCCGGGCGCCGGCTGCGCGGTTAGGTTGGTGCCCATCTCGGTCGCCATTTCAGCGACGGCGGCGGCGATATCGGCGTGACCAAGCACGTGCTTTTCGCCGAGATAGGCCGCCAGCAGCACCCGATTGCACAACGAATTGACCCTGCGCGGAACCCCGCCGGTGGCGCGATGAATTTCGGCAAAGGCATCGGCTTCGAATCGAGGATCGTTCTTCCACCCGACCAAGCCAAGCCGATGCTCAATATATGCTCGCGTGTCTACCTGGTCGAGCGGACCGAGGTGATACGACGCGATCACCCGCTGCCGAAACTGCTCCATTAACGGCGATCGCATCAGTATGCGCAACTCGGGCTGGCCGATGAGGAAGCTCTGCAGCAGAGCGTTATCACCGCACTGGAAGTTCGAAAGCATGCGCAACTCTTCAAGCGATCGAGCGCCGAGGTTTTGCGCTTCGTCGACGATCAAAAGCGCCCGCTTTCCCCTCTGGAAAGTCGTCAGCAGAAACGCTTCGATCGTCGCTATCAAATGTGCCTTGCCGTCGAGGCGAACGTTGATGCCAAATGCAGTTGCGACCGCTCGCAGCAGATCGTCGGCGTCGAGCTGGGTGCTGACGATCTGTGCCGCAACCACTTCTCTGGTGTCCAATTCCTTGGCCAGCGCGCGCACCAGCGTGGTCTTGCCGGTGCCGATGTCGCCGGTGATTACCAGAAATCCTTCGCCTTGATAGACGCCGTATTTCAGGTAGGAGAACGCGCTGCTGTGCCCCTTGCTGCCAAAGTAGAACGCCGGGTCCGGGCTTAACTGGAACGGCTTCCCCGTCAGTCCATAGAAGTCTTCGTACATCGCGGAGTCAGTTGGCTACGGTCGGTAAATAAGCCCAATGAAAATCGCGGCTTCGTGGCTATTGCCGAAGGTGGCCGATGTTGAATTCCATTGCTGATATCGGGCGCCGATAAAACCGCTGCTGCGAGGCGTCAGCTGGCGAGTCGCCTGCACCTCGAGCAGGTTTTGATCGGTGTCGTTTCCGGTGGTCTGGTCAAAGCCGCGCACTTCGCGCCGGCTTACGGCGGCATTAAGCGACAAGAGCGGGCTGAATTGATGAGTGAGCGCCAGCGACGCGCCTCGCTGAGTGTTGTTGTTGAACGTAATGAACGTCGCCGGAATCGCCGCGTCGGGCAACAGATCAGTCTTCAGGTAGTACAGCGTCAGCGCCAATGTGTTACGCGCGCCGATCCATGCCAGGGTGCCCGAACCCGAAGTCACGACGTTGACACCTTGTGAAAAAATGTTGACGCCATTCGGAAGCGATGCTGGGAGCATCTGGCGATTGATCAGGTCCTGCACCTGCTTTTGGCGTTCGATCGGATCCGGAAAGCGCGCGACCAAGATCGCGTTGACCAGGCTCGACACATTGCCGGTCGCCGGCAACTGCAGTATCAGTTGCGGATAGGTTGTGACCGAGCGTGAAATCAAAAGACTGGACGCAAACGTCCGCTGCCGGTTGGAGAAATCGACCTCGTAGCCGGGACCGTAAAACCGCCTCTCGTAAAACCCGCCCAACCGGGTACGCGGATTCGGCGTCCACAGCAGCTCCGCTCCGTAAATTGGACCCGACTCGTCGTTGATCGTGTAATTGGTACGCTCGTAGCCGCCACGCACGCCGGCCGCTAACTGCGGCGTGAAAGCGTAGGTGACCGTTGCCAGCGCGACCTCGAGATGCTGATCGGCATTGCGCGGGTCGTCGAAGCGGGTGATGTCGCTTTGAACGCGTAACGATCCGCCGAGCGGTGTTGCACTACGGACGACTTCGGCAAGGTGACGACCGTAGTACGCGTCGCTCAGCGATGGGTCGGCTTGCGTGGAATAGGTATAGGAATTGTCGCTGCGGACCAGGTAACGCCAGTCGGTCGCAAAATTACCCTGCAGGTACGGCGAGACACGGCCTTGAACATAGGTGTATTTGTTGAACGTTGAGGCTGTCTCGGACCGCGGCAAAAAAGGATTGAGGAGCGACTGATTGGCGACCAGCGCGCCTTCGATGAAGAAAAAGCGCTCGAGCGCTTCGTAATTGGCGAGGACATCTGCTTGCGGAAAAATACGGCTGGTTTGCGTATCTCCGGCGTACCCGATGATGTTCAGCGAAGCTGAACCGTTCACGCGCAAGCGCGGTCCCTCACGCACGAAATTCACCGCCGGCAGAATATTTAGAATGAGATCGCCCTCGCGTTGAGACCCGTTGTCGTAGTTCGCGTTGTTGGTGAGCGTGGCCTGCGCTTCCACCCTGGGCTCGATGGTCCATTGCTGTGCGAGTGCCGGACTAGTGCAGCCGAGCGCGACTGCGAAGAACAAAAGCAAATGGAGCGGCACGTGTTTCACGCAGGGAAGTGTTGTCATGGTTGCGGCTTTCTTGTTGCTGTTGGTGGATGTCCGCACGGCGTTGTCAATCGTTGCTGCGCGAGCCGTAATAGGAACCTGCCTCGGAAGATGACGCCTTGTTCAGCAGCGTCATGACGACCGGGCAGCTTTCGAGCGTCGCCAGCGCATCAACCACGCTGTTCTGTGGTGTACGGTCAGCTTCGATCACCAGGACGATCTGCCCCACATGAGAGGCGAGCACGCGCGACTCGGTAGAGCCGAGCAATGGCGGCGCGTCGAACAGCAAAATCCGGTTCGGAAATCGCGCCGCAAGCTTGTCAACCAGCAGACTCATACGCTGGCTCGCCAACAGTTCGGTCGCATGCTGCTGCAACGTCCCGGCCGGCAGTATCGAAAGCCGTTCCACATTGGTCCGCAGCAAGACCGTCTGGATATCGAGGTCAGGCTCGCACAGAAGATCGAGCAAGCCCTTTGTTGGTGGCAGTCCCAGCCGCTCCATTACCGCGGGCCGCGTAGCGTCGGCGTCGATCAACAGCACCGTAAAGTCGCGTTCCATCGCGATGCTCAGCGCCAAATTGATCGCCACGAACGTTTTGCCCTCGCCCGGCAGCGCACTGGCTACCATGACGCGGCTCGCGTGCAGAACCGGCGCCGCCGAGTTACCGCGAGCATTCGTCAGCAGCGGCCGCTTGACCATGCGGAATTCTTCGGCGCGCCGCGACGACGGAGCTTGCGGCGAGACGTAGCCCATCGTCGACAGACGCTCCAGGTCGATCTCCACCTGCGGCGACGCAAGCGCCTCCCGCGAGCCGTCAGCTTCCCACAAGCGTCCTGAAGGATCGCTTTCATGGTCGGTGCGCGACAAGACCGCCGCGCCATCGACCTCCAGCATCGGAATCGCAGGCTCGACGCCGGTCTCCGACGCCGCACCGATGCCTGCGCTGCGCAGTTGTGCCAGACGGCGAGCCGCTTCTTCGATCGTGTTCAACTCGAGTTCCTCAGCTCCGTACGTTCATCGATACCCAGGCGACCCACACACCGTACGTCAGCATCAACGATACAAATCCGCCCGCGAATGCTGTGTTGGCTAACCTCCTGCGCCAGATCAGGCGAGGGGTCTCATGTATCGAGACGCTGCAGAGCACGGGCCGCTGCGTGAACTGTCGCAACGCCGCGACCGAATGAAAGGTCGGGAAGAACCGAGACATGGCGAAGCTTGCAGCCAGCCCCGCGCCAAGCGCTACCAGCATGACCACGGGAATCAGCAGGAAACGATTGGGAAACACCGGATTCGGCGAAATCCGCGGCGGGTCGATGATCCGGAACTCAGCCACCCCCGCGGAATCGACATCGCTCGACAACGACGCCGCTTCGCGACGCGTAGCCAATTGCTCGTAGTTCTTTCGCAGCACGTCATAGTCGCGATTCAACTGCGCGAGATCCGCTTCGATCTGAGGCGCTTTGCCCGCCTTTGAGCGCAACTGCGCAAGGCGCACTTCGGTTTCAGCCACGCGCTGGCGCAATGAAGCGACATTTGCCTCGGCCTCCGCCAGCGCGATCTTGATGCGCTGAAATACTGGATTGCTCGAGGAAGAAGGCTTCTGTGGGGACTGCGCCAGCGCTTTGCGACGAGTTTCGAGCTCTTGTTTTCTTTGATCTTCCAACTGAGTGATCAATCTGCGGGCCGCAATGACGTCGGGGTGCTCGTCGGTGAAGCGACGCAGCAGTTCGTCGAGCTGCTTGCGTTGCGTGTCGATACGAGCGTCGTATTCTGATGTGTTGGCGCCGGCCGATGTCATCGCGCTCGGATTGGGCAGCATCACCGGGTCCTCGCCGCCCAGCTCGCGGCGATACGCGTCCCGCGTCTGTTCGGACACCCGCAATTCCGCGCGCACCTTGGTGGCTTCTTCCGACAACAGGCTCATGCGCGTGAAATAATCCTGCCCGGTACCGCTCGTGAATTCCATATTCTTGAGCTTGAATTCCTTTACGCGATTCTCGGCTTCGGCGAGCTTCGTTTCATATCCTTTGATTTGCTCGTCGATAAAACGGCGCGCGCTGACGCTGTCGCGCCGCTTGTTACCGAGGCCGGATTCGACGAAAAGCGACAGCAGATCCTGAACCACCCGCTTCGAACGATCAGGGCTGGTATCCCGATAAGTGATCGTGTAGATATTCTCGCGACCGCTGCTGGTGAACTTGATGCGTTTGGTCAGCGCATCGACCATTTGATCGCGCTCGATCTGCGACGAAGCCGACACGTCGAGATTCGCGCTGTGCATGATCTTCTCGATGTTGGGACGCGCGATAATCGTTCGCGCCAGCATGCCGATCTGTTCGTCAATGTTGGGCTGCACGGCGAGCCCTTCCATCAGCGGCTTTAGTACAGTCTGTGTGTCGACGTACACCCTCGCCGTCGACTCGTACAGGTCGGGCGTGCGCCATAAGGCCACTCCACCCGCAACGGCGATGAGCCAGGCAACTGCCAGTCCAATCCAACGCCGGCGCCACATGTCACCGGCGATTGCCGAAAACTGGCGAAGCAGAATTTCATCCATCGATCGAACCTGTTACGTTGCAACGCGCACATCGCACGCAAACGAGCAAACCCGTGCTCAGAACCAACTCTGCGGAATGATCAACACATCGCCCGGCCGCACCTCGACGTTGGCCGAAATGTCGCCACGACGCACCAGATCGCCCAGGCGCACGCTGTACTGCTTGCCTTTCTCCGCACCCCGCACCAGCACCGCCTTGTTGCCGTCGGCGAAGTCGGTCAGCCCGCCTGCCAGAATAATCACATCGAGCAACGTCATGTTCTGGCGATACGGAACCGCCTGCGGTTTCGCTGCCTCGCCGATGATGCGTATCTGTTCATTCGATCCGGCGAAGTTGGTAACGATCACCGTGACCACCGGATCGCGGATATATTTGGAAAGGATCTGCTCGAGATCGCGCGCCAGTTCGGCAGGATTGCGCCCCAACGCAGGAATATCCTGGGCCAAAGGCGTGGAGATGCGTCCGTCGGGACGCACCGATACCGTCCCGGATAACTCCGGGTTGCGCCAGACGACGATATTGACGGTGTCGAGCGGCCCGATCACATAGCGATAGTCGGAGCTCGCTGCAGACTTCGGCGCCGGCGGATGCTGACTGGCGCACGCGGCGAGTATCGACGTCAGCAACACCACCGCAAAAACACGAACCGCATGTTTTGGCTTCAACATTTTTCCCTCGTCGAAGTTCGTGAGCGAAAATAAGTCTATTACATCGCTCGAGTTTTGAGCGGCAAAATCAGGGCACGATCCGGCTAGTGCGCACCCTCGCCGAACAGAACCACTCGCATTGTCTCCATCAAGATAAGGACATCGAGGGAAAGCGAGTGATTCTTGACGTAATACAAGTCGTACTGCAGCTTGCGCTGCGAATCTTCGACAGACGACCCATACGGATAGCGTATCTGCGCCCAGCCGGTGATACCGGGCTTGATACTGTGCCGCACATCGTAAAAACGAATCTGCTCCTTAAGACCCGAGACAAACGAGGGCCGCTCGGGACGCGGCCCGACCAAGCTCATCTCACCGCTCAAGACGTTGAACAACTGGGGCAGCTCGTCGATCCGCAACTTGCGTATCAGGCGCCCGACGCGCGTGACGCGCGCGTCATTTGGGCTGGCCCAGCGGGCCACGCCGTCGCGCTCAGCGTCGGTTCTCATGCTGCGGAACTTGACGCACAAAAATGAGCGACCGCCGCGGCCGACCCGTTCCTGCATGATGAAGATCGGGGCGCCGCTTTCCAGGAAGATCGCAATAGCCGTCACCAGCATTACCGGCAGCGTCAACACCACTAAAGCACCGGAGAGCACGATGTCGAAGACCCTCTTCACGAAGGTACGGGTTGCGTTTTGCGCGAAGCCGTCGCCATAAATAAGCCAGCTGGCTTTCAGCGACGCGATTGGAACTTCGCCGCGAACGCGCTCGTAGAACGCGGAAAGATCGCGAACCGGCACGCCGCGCGCGCGGCATTCGAGCAAACCGCGCAGCGACAGGACACCTCCGCGCTGCTCGCGCACCGCTACGATGACTTCATCAACTTTGAAGCGTTCGACGATGGCAGGCAGGTCGAACGAGCGCGGAAAGAGCGGCGCCTTGCCCACGCCATCCTGCACCGCCGCCGGCATATCTTCCGGTCCAGTCGGATAGAAACCCACGACGATCGATCGGCGCGGACCCATCTGGCCAATCACACTTTCGACCGCGAGCGCTTCGGCGCCGGTACCCACAATAAGCACCCGTTGCGAACCGACCCCGGCCCCGAGCACGGTGGATACCGCCGCCCGGATCAGCACCACGCCAGCCAACACAAACAAGGAGGCGTAGCCCAGAACCGCGCGGGCAGCGGACCCTCCCGTCACATAGCCGAACAGCGTGTAAACAATCGGGAATCCGACCGCCAATACGATCGTGGTACGGACCAGAACGACGGCCAGCGTCTTCGGCTCGCCAACGCGAAACAAACTGAATACGGCTCCCAGCAGCGTCATGATCAGCGCGAACTGAACGGCCGGAACGAAAACCGACATCGTGGCGACGCCGTAGGGTCCGAGCTGCAAAGAAGTAGCCAGCAACATCGTGGCCGCGCAGCAAAGGGCGAACACGACCATTTCGGTCAAGGCTCCGGCCGAGAATTGACGACGCGACAAAATGAGCACAGTGCTTCCTTCTTAACCTAACCGATTAGCCCAATTTGCCGTTCGTCTAGTTGCTTAGCAGAGCCCGCTTCGCGCACCCTAGCAACGTAAGGTTGCAAGAGTGCGACCATGCAGATCAACTCTTCCTTCAGCCATTTGGTTGACTTGAGATAGCGTCGCCGAGAAGTTCGTTAATCGATGCCAAACTATCGGCTGAGAAACAGTGGCTTATTCCACTTGACGAGATCGTTGAAATGATGGTGCGCGCAGGAAAATCGTATACGGCGCACAAGCGAGCAGCAACTACCAACGGTCGGTTTCCGACCTGCGGCGTCTCGTTGTTGCTGCGTTTGGACTAGAAGGCTACAGCCGCCAGACTTTCACTCCCCGTTTCCTTAGGGCAGCGGCATCGGCCTGGCATTTGACGTCGACGTAAAGTGCTCCGGGCGCCAATTTCTCCATCAACTCGTCCAACGAGCGGCTCCGAAAAGCCTGATGCGCAACGGCGGCAACCAGGGCGTCGGCGCGTGGTAATTCTTCCCACGACGCGAGCGGCAGCCCATAGTGGTCGAGCGCCTCCTGCGGGTCGGCAACCGGATCATGCACGGTGACCATCACACCGTAGGATTGCAGCTCTTCAATGACGTCGATCACTTTCGAATTGCGGAGATCCGGACAGTTTTCTTTGAAAGTCAGTCCAAGCACGATGACCTGAGCGCCTTTGACCGCTACCCCCGACTGGATCAAGTTCTTGACGGTTTGCTCCGCAATAAATTTGCCCATGCCGTCGTTGATGCGGCGTCCGGCCAGGATGACCTGCGGGTGATATCCGAGCTTGTCTGCCTTATGCGTCAAGTAGTAGGGATCGACCCCGATGCAGTGACCGCCCACCAGGCCGGGACGAAAGGGCAGAAAATTCCATTTGGTGCCCGCCGCCTCCAACACCTCCGTGGTGTCGATATCCATCCGATGAAAGATCAGCGATAGCTCGTTCATCAGTGCAATATTCAGATCGCGCTGGGTATTTTCGATAACTTTCGCGGCCTCGGCGACTTTGATGCTCGACGCTCTATACACGCCGGCGTCGATGATCGAACCGTACATCGCCGCCACGCGTTCGAGCGTTGCTGCGCAGTCGCCCGCCACGACCTTGACGATGCGCGTGAGCGTGTGCTCGCGGTCGCCCGGATTGATACGCTCGGGCGAATAGCCTACGAAAAAATCGCGCTTCCAGCGCTTGCCCGATTCGCGCTCGACAATCGGAATGCAGATTTCCTCGGTGGCTCCCGGATACACGGTCGACTCGAAGACGATGGTGGCGCCCTGTTTCAGATTGCGGCCGACCGCTGCACTGGCGCCGCGCAGCGGACCGAAGTCGGGCTGGTGCGCGTCATCGATCGGAGTTGGCACCGCGACAATGACAAAATCGGCTTCGCGCAATCGAGCCACGTCGGTCGTTGGTTCCAGCAAGGTCGCCGCCGCCAGTTCCTCGCTACTGACCTCGCCGGTAGGATCGCGATGCTCTCGATAGGCCTCGACCTTGGCGCCCGACACGTCAAAGCCGATCGTTCGGCATTTTTTTCCGAACTCGACCGCTAGAGGCAAGCCGACGTAACCCAGCCCAACGACACCGACCACAATTGAATCCAGTTCCGCGCGCACTACAGGCCCCTTAATACGGCCGCTACTTCTGCCTTGCTCGCAAAAGCTTCGGGCGCCGCCTGCAGAGCCTCGAGCTCCGATCTCGCAGCGTCCTTCCGTCCGGCTTTGATCAGCGCCTTCGCGTAATTCAATCTGATATCCGAGCGATCGGGCGCCAGCGCTTTGGCGCGGCCAAGATACTCGACACCCTTGTCGGTATCTCCGGCTGCGATGAGCAGGGAGCCCAGCGTATCGAGTGCCGCGGCGTTTTGCGGAGCGATCTGTACAGCGCGTTGCGCGTAGCCGAGAGCTTTCGGGTCACCCTCTTGTCCGGACGCCCACGCCAGGTTGTTAAGCGCCACGGCGTTGTTAGGCTCGTGTTCGACCACCGTCTGATAATGAATGACGGCCGATCGCAAATTGCCCGCGCGCAGCGCATGCTCGGCCAGACCGATGCGCAAGACGGTGTCCTTCGGATGCCCGGCCAGCCATCTCTTCGCAAAAGCCTCGGCTTCCGAATTCTGGCCGCTCGCCGCCAGCGCCCCGTGCAACTTGAGCGCCAGCACACCTGAATCGGGTGCAGCCTTAAGCCCCGCTCGATACGCGCGCTCGGCGTCGGCCCACTGCTTTGCAGAAGCACGCGCGTCGCCCTCCAGCAAATAGCCTGCGGGCATCCTGGGGGCCGACGCTTGCAGCGCACGGGCCAGCCTGACGGCGTCTTCAGGCTTGCCCGAAAGCAGATAGGCGGCGACCAGGTCGCGCACCATCGACGGATCGTTGGCAGAGATTCTCTGTGCCCGTTGCAGCGCGTTGATCACCTTGTCGTAGTCGGCGCGCCGTGCGTGTACCGCCGCCAGTTGCATCAGCGGAAACTTGGACTGCGGCTCGAGCGCCGATAACCGGTTAAACGTCTCGATCGCCTGATTCACCAGCCCCGCGGCTTCCTGCGCCCGCCCGAGTGCATACAGAATCTGAGGATCGTTCGGAAACGCCGCCGCCGCCTCCTGCGCGGCCGTCAAAGCCAGGCCGGGGTCATTGACTCGCAGGTAGTGGGCAATCAGCGCGAAGCGTGCGCTGCTCGAACCCGGATTGACCACCGTCGCGCGCTGCAGCGTGGCAGCGATCTCCGCCGCTGCAGCGCCGGTCCTCAGCATCACGTCGGCCAGACCCAACAATGCCTGCTCGTTGCTCGGTTCCCTCGCAACGATGGCGGTGAAGCGCTCACGCGCGGTCGCCGGCTTGTTCGTTTCGATATCGAGCCGGCCCAGACTGGTGGCGGCGGGCAGGTATCCCGGCGACAGCTCGAGCGCCTTTTCGAACTGCTCGCGCGCACGCGCCGAGTCTTTTTTCGCCAGATAGACCGAGCCCAACAGGTGATAGGCGAGCGGACGCCCCGGCTGTTTTTTTACCAAACGCTGCCCGGCTAACAGCGCTCGGTCGAGTTCGTTGCTGCGTGTGTAGCCAGCAATCAGCGCGAGGTCGGCCTGGATCGGCGCGTCATCCCGCGCAGTCACCGCCTCCAGTTGCCGTATGCCGCTGTCGAAATCGCCGGCGGCGAGCGCGATCTGCCCCAAGCGGGTCTGCGCCACGGCTTTTTGCGCCTGCGACTCGGAAGCGCCCGCGTAGTACGCCGACGCCTCGCGCATATCCCCGTTGGCGAGATACGTTTCTCCCGCGAGCATCTGCAGCGGCGGCTCGGAGGCTACATTGCGGGTCAGAAGGGGCTGCAGAGCTTCCAGCGCCCTTGCCGGCTGATTGGAGACGAGGTAGGTGCGCACCAACAACCGGCGCGCACCCGTGTGCTGAGGAGCCAGCGCGATCGCGCGCTGCAACAAGTCCTCTGCGAGCGACAGTTGCTTGGCCTGCAGTTCGACCGCCCCGGCCAACACCAGGCTGGGCACGTGTTCGGGCGAGTGTCTGAGTATCCGTTGCGACGAATCGCGCGCCTTGACGAGATCGTTTTTCGACAGCGCAATCACGGCGTCGAAATACTGAATGCGCAGATCGCGTTTGTTCAGCGCGCGTACGTGCTCAAGGTGTGCGACCGCAGCGTCGAATTGTTGCTGGTCGATCAACGCTGCCATGAGAGCGTAGCGCGCTGGTGTGTATCCGGTGTCGGCACGCACAGCGTCTTCGAGCGCACCGATCGATCCCGCGTGATCACCACTCAACGATCGCAGCTCCGCGAG
Organism: Burkholderiaceae bacterium; assembly: GCA_041751695.1. Lineage (GTDB taxonomy): Bacteria > Pseudomonadota > Gammaproteobacteria > Burkholderiales > Burkholderiaceae_F > JACCZX01. The sequence goes on from JBGSWX010000044.1 coordinate 11,782, forward strand.
CAGCATGTGCGCCGCGGCCGCCTTCGGATGGTCCGCAACCAGACGATCCGCGATACTCACTGCGTCTTTAAGCCTGCCGCTGATTGCCACCAGCCGCGCGAGCCCAATTTGTGCCGGTACGTAGCCGGGACTGGCAGCCGCCGCAGCGGCGAACGATACGGCCGCCTCTGTGTTGCGTCCGGTTTGCAATTGCGCCTGTCCGAGAGCCGACTTGAATTGAGCTTCGGATTCGGCCGTTGTCAACGTACGCGTTCCAAATTCGTCGACCAGTTGTTGAGCCGCACCGCGCTCGAGCATCGCGCGCGCTAACGACGGCAGCACAACATCGGCCGTCTGGCCGTACTGCAGCGCCTTGCGCAGCTCTCTTTCCGCCGCCACCGGGTCGCGGCTTTCCAGCAAGATGCTTCCTAGCATGAGCCGCAGCGCTCCGTCTTCCGGCCGTTGCTGCATGGCATTGCGCAGTTGGATCATCGCGGCATCGTGGTCGCCCTGAGCGAGATAGGTGCGAGCAGAGGCGACCAGCTGTTCTGGAGTGTCGTTGACGCATCCCAGAGACAGCACGACAACGGTCGCGGCCGCAAGCAACGAGCCGAAAGCGCCCGCCCCGAGGTGCGGCGATTTATCGATGCGCCAGATCATTGCTCCACGCCATTGTTGCGCCGATTTGTGCGGTTGAAGAATACCGGCAGCGCACCAGCGATGTCGCCACCGCCCACGCTCTTGGCTCAGACACAAAAAAGGCGGCCACCGGGGCCGCCTTTTTTGTAACTGCACGTGCGTCAACTCTTTTCTTGCCGGCGTTTCAAGACACTCACACCGAGTAAACCCAGGCCAAGCAGAGCCAACGTAGAAGGTTCAGGCAAGCCAGAGGGCGGCACGATGATCGGCGGCAGCGGATCGCCGCCACCACCCGGACCTCGGCCGTCGTTCCACCCTCCGAGAAACTGGTTCTTGCTCCACGGACCCGACCGGTAGTGGCCGATCAGGATCGTGTCATCGTCGCCGCGGAACGCCACCATCGCGTTGTGCCCGCCATTGAGCGACATCGGCGAAGAAAGAGTCCTATCGCCAGCGCTCAGAAAGTGACCGAAGTTAATGCCCCTGTCACTAAAACCGCGCCGCACCGAACGGTCTGAAAAAAGATCGTCCGCCAGATTGGCACTATCGAGAACGCCCGAGTTGCCGAGCGGCCATAACTGGCCCTGGCCAAGGTCGCCTCCGGCATCAAAAGGCTGACGGCACGACGTACCTTCAGCCATATAAAGGCCGCAAATAATCCGCTGCAGTGAACTCTCTGTGTCAGGCAAGATGGCCGTGGCGCCGGCGGATGTCGCGACCATCACGGTCGACGCAGCGAGCGCCCTGAC
>JBGSWX010000045.1:0-2184 GCA_041751695.1 Burkholderiaceae bacterium
GGCCGCCGGCGCGGCAATGCATCGACTTCGGACTTCGCGCGGCCGGCACTGCACCAGGCGGTTGAGGCGGCGCACAACATTGCGCGCTTCACCGCGGAGGACGATGCCGCCGGCTTGCCCGAGCCCGACACGCTACAGCGCTCGCCGCGCGACCTGGATTTGTTCCACCCGTGGCCGATCGATACCGGCGAGGCCATCAAACTGGCGCAGCGCTGCGAGGCGGCGGCGTTTGCCGTCAGTCCGCAGATCGTCAACTCGGAGGGCGCCAATGTTTACACGTCCTCCGGGCATTTCGTGCTCGCCAACTCGCAGCAGTTCGTCGGCGGCTACGCTTACTCGCGGCATTCGATTTCGGTCGCGCCCATCGCGCGCGGCGAGAATGGCATGCAGCGCGACGATTGGTACTCGTCGTCGCGCATCGCCGACGAGCTGGCGTCGCCGGAATCGGTCGGTGATTACGCAGCGCATCGTGCGCTGGCTCGCTTGACCGCTCGCCAATTGAAAACGCGGCAATGCCCGGTGCTGTTCGAAGCGCCGCTCGCGTGCGGATTGCTCGGCAGCTTCGTGCAGGCTGCCAGCGGCGGTGCGCTTTATCGCAACGCATCGTTCCTGGTCGACGCACTCGGCAAAAAAGTTTTTGCCGACCACATCACGCTGCATGAAGATCCCTATTTGCCGCAGGGAGCGGGCTCGAGCCCATTCGATGAAGAAGGAGTGCGCGGCATCAAGCGCGACGTGGTGTCGGGCGGCGTGTTGAACGGATATTTTCTTTCGACCTATTCGGCACGCAAGCTCGGCATGAAATCGACCGGCAATTCGGGCGGCTCATACAACTTCGAGATCAGGTCGAGTGCGACGCGCCGCGCCGACGACCTGGTGGGAATGCTAGGTCGCCTGGGCACCGGATTGCTGGTGACCGATCTGATCGGGCAGGGCGTCAACTATGTCAGCGGGGATTATTCGCGCGGCGCCAGCGGTTTCTGGGTCGAGGGCGGAGAGATCCGCTATCCGGTCGAGGAAATCACCGTCGCGGGCAACCTGCGCGACATGTTCCTCAGCATCGTGGCGGTCGGCAACGATCAGGTCGTGCGCGGCAGCAAGGTCAGCGGCTCGCTCTTGATCGAAGGGATGACCGTCGGCGGCGCGTAGGGCTTCTACCCTTGCGCAGCGGAAAGCCGCGGCTACACTTGCGCGCAGAGTGCCGAAGGGGTGGCCGACCGGTTAAATGGGTTGGCGAGTGCAACACCTCGCTATTCTAGAAGTTCACAATAGGAGACAACAATGCAACGTCGTTCGTTCTTGAAGAATGCGACTGCCGGCGCGGCGGTCGCAACGCTCGCCGCACCGGCGGTCGTCAACGCGCAAGCCCAGGTCCGGTGGCGGATGGCTTCCAGCTTTCCGAAGGCGCTCGATACGATCTACGGCGCGGCCGAGGTATTTTCCAAGCAGGTCTCTGCCGCCACCGGCGGCCGCTTTCAGATCAGCGTGCATGCGGCCGGAGAGTTGATGCCGGCCTTTGGCGTGGTCGACGGCGTGCAACAAGCCACCGTGGAATGTGCGCATACCGCGCCTTACTACTTCTTCGGCAAGGACGAAACGTTCGCGATGGATTGTGCGATTCCGTTCGGAATGAACTCGCGCCAGATGACCGCCTGGATGTACGAAGGCAACGGCATGAAGCTGTTCCGCGATTTCTATCGCGCTTACAACATCGTCAATTTTCCGATGGGCAATACCGGTGCTCAAATGGGCGGCTGGTATCGCAAGGAAATCAAGTCAGTCGCCGACATGAAGGGCCTGAAAATGCGCATCGGCGGCTTCGGCGGCAAGGTGCTCGAGCGGCTTGGCAGCTTGCCGCAGAACATCCCGGGCGGTGAGATTTACGCTGCGCTCGAAAAAGGCACGATCGACGCCACCGAATGGGTGGGACCGTATGACGACCTGAAGCTCGGTTTCAACAAGGTCGCGCCGAACTACTACTACCCCGGTTGGTGGGAAGGCGGCCCGCAGCTCGATCTGTACGTCAACAACAAGGCATGGGACGCGCTGACGCCGGATTACAAAGCCATCGTCGAGGCGTGCGCCTCGCACGCGCACACGGTGATGCAGGCGTCGTACGACGCCAAGAACCCGGCTGCGTTGAAGCAGCTGGTATCGCAAGGCACGAAGCTGCATCGCTTTCCG
>JBGSWX010000046.1:0-5500 GCA_041751695.1 Burkholderiaceae bacterium
CGCGTCACCGGCTGCGAAATCCCAGCCGCCAAAAAAGCGCACGGTCATCCGCGGCCCGGTCGTCGCATATGTTTCTCGCCGCTGCATGGCGTCGAACAGCGCCTCGCGTGTGTTCTCGCGCGCCCACACCGCCGCATAGCCTGACGAAGTCGATTCCCACCCTTCGATCCTGAGTTTGCCGAAGGCAGCGAACGGGTGATTCACCCGCTCGGGGCTCGGCTCGGTTCCGGTGTGCTTGCCGAAAAAATTGTCTTCTTCAACCGCCGAGAGCGACGTGTGGGTATCGGTGGAACCGATCATGCCGAACTTGAATGGGTTGGTGCCGAACTTCTGCTCGAGCTGCAGGCCGGTCTGCAGCGCGGTGCGCGCATATTCGTTTTTCAGCATCTCCTTCGTCTTGGCGACGCTGAGGTTCAGGTTCCCCTTGTCCCAGGTCTCGTAGCCGGCCAGCTCGTCGTTGGGCGACAAGTAAGGATGCGATTCGCCATCGCCCTTGATCTGCGTGGCCTCAATTAGTGGCTCCCACTTGGCGCGTGTCTGAACGTACTCGCGCGTCAGCGGCTTGCCAGTAGCGGGATTGTTGGCGTCTGGAAACATGATTCCGTTGCTTAAATTCCCGTTGTGAGGAATCGCCAGCACGCTGCCGCCGGTCTTGTCTTCATAGGCCTGCAGTGCTTTCCATAAGTCTTCGGGAACGACGCTGCCCTGCGGCTTCAATGTTGTGAACGGCTCGGTCTGAATCGCTTTCGCTGCGCCGTCGCGATAGATCACGACGCGGTGCAGGTTATCGCCCGGCGGGACCTGCGAGGTCCACTCATAACCGATGAACGCAGTGAAGCGTCCCGGCTCGTTGTACTTTTCCGCGGCCTTGATGATCTGCTCCCACGTGGAGCGGAAGTCCTTCGTGCCGGGCGCGATGTAAAGCTCCTTCGGAAGAGTTCCTTTCGAGAAACTATCAATGATCTCGATCGCTGCCTTGACAGCATCCTGACCGCCGGCCTTGATCAAGTCGTACCAGCGCTTACCGGTCGGGTGCGCAAGCATGGTGGGATCTCCCGCAAACAGCTTCGGAAAGAACCCCATGTTGTCTGAGTGATCGGCAATGACCTGAAAGTCGAGCGGCCGTGAGAGCTTGACCGCCTGCCCGCCGGAAGCGACCAACTCCTCCCCGCGCGCGAAGCGGTACGCGTCCTCGAAGCCGAGCCGGTTGCCGAAGGCTCCGGCATCCATCGAAGCGCTGGTGTGCACGTGGGTGTCGCCCCAAAACACCTGCGTCGGGAAATTACGACCGGCATACGGCGAGAAACCCGGAGCTTTGTACAAGCGCGCCGCGGCCTTTTCATCGATCGTTCCGGCGTCGACCGGCGACGTTGCAGGCGCTGGCGGTGCCTGCTTTTTCTCCTGCGCGACCGCCGGCGACATCCATTGCGGCGACACGAGCAGGATCGCCACGCCGATACTCAAAACCGAAGCTGTTCCCAGCAGTGCAAACGCTGCCGCACGGCCCTTCATCCGTCGAATCTTCATGCTGTTCTTCCCGCCCCTCGATCAAGAAAAAATTTCAGTGTCGTCAGATCTCCGAACGAACGATAACCGGCACGCGCAACCAGTTGACGTTGAACCGTCCCGCGCTTATGCGATCGCTAATTGAGATCTTTGTCTTTCCAGTACTTGCGTCCACCCGCAGCCACGCCAGCGGCTAGTCCCGTTCGGGTCATCGGAAATACGTCGATCGGCGCAGTCGTGACTTCACCACCTTCCTTCTTCGCACCTTTGCCCTGAACCGCGGCCGCGGCGCCCGCGCCACCAGCGAATTCCCAGCCCGAGTCGACAAACTTCTGCATCGCTGCCTTGTCGTTGAACACGAGCACTTCGCGATAGTCCTTGATGCCGATATCCAGACCAGCGGTGGCCTGACCCATGTTCATGTACGTGTCCTTCTTCGCGGCGTTGTCATGCACCAGGCCGCGACCGCCAGCGCCGCCGAGAATGAATGAGACGCCGAAGCTGGAAAAACATCCGTAACCCGGAGCTTTGCCAATCCGCGCTTTCATTTCAGGCTTTGACTTGTAAAGCACGGCGAGCGCTTCGTCGCACATCGCCCTTGCCTCTTTTTTCTGTGTGGCTGCATCAGCGGCGTACGCTGGCGTCAGCGCGGCGAACAGCGCCAGACCAAGAATGGATCTAAGTGTCATGTTTCCTCCCTGAATATTTCGTGCGGACTTGGACGTTACATCATGTGACGCGGCGTCGCGCAACGCTTGAGGCGCTCATGTTCGCGCACGGACGATCCGCTTGCAACTCGCATGCGTGCGATGGAACTTCGATGCGTCACGTTGACCATGTAAAGTAGTGCCCCCGACCAACCAGATCGCCGTTTGTTGGTCTGGTCCCCTGCGCGAACTGTCTTTTGCAGCGCGTGCCTCAAGAGTAAACAGCTGGTAGGAGCCTGCTTGGCCACGAAAACTAGGCGTCGTCCGGGTTCGATCACGCGTTGGGGCGATCACGATCATGAGGTGCTGGTCCTGCAGGGCGGCGGCGCTCTCGGCGCATATCAGGCGGGGGCCTACGCGGCGTTGTGCGAGGCCGGCATGGAACCCGACTGGGTCGCCGGCGTCTCGATCGGCGCGATCAATGCGGCGCTCATTGCCGGCAACCCAGCGAAGCTTCGCGTCCCGCGCTTAAGCGAGTTCTGGCAGCGCGTCTCGCAGTTTTCTCCGCCGATGCTGCCGGCCGGCTTTGAGTCAATGCGGCCGATGATGAACGGCATGAGCACCGCATCGGCCATAGTGTTCGGCGTGCCGGGGTTCTTCAACCCACGTCCGGTGCCGCCCTTCTTCGCTCCGGACGGGAGCCTCGGTGCATTGAGCTTCTATGACACTGCACCACTGAAATCGACGCTCGAGGAGCTGGTCGATTTCGACCTGATCAATCGCAAACAAATGAGGCTTTCGCTGGGTGCCGTCAACTTGCGCAACGGTAACTCAGTGTATTTCGACAACAGCAAGATGCGCATCGGCGCCGAGCACGTCCTGGCCAGCGGTGCACTGCCACCAGGCTTTCCGCCGGTCGAGATCGACGGCGAGCTTTACTGGGACGGCGGCATCGTGTCCAACTCACCGCTGACGTATGTCTCCGATGAGGATCCCCGGATGAGCGCGCTGATTTTCCAGGTGGATGTGTTCAGCGGCGCCGGGCAACTGCCCGAGAACCTCGCGCAGGTGGCGGAGCGCGCGAAGGATATCCAGTATGCAAGCAAGACGCGCTTCAACACCGATCGCATCAAGCAGAACGAAGTGCTGCGAGACGCGCTGAGCCGCGTGCTCGACAAGCTGCCGCCAAAGATGCAAAACGATCCCGACGTCAAGGCTCTGCGAGGTGTCAGCACCCGCGGCAAGGTATCGCTGGTTCACGTCATCAATCGTCACGCGCTGCGGACCTCGCAGTACAAGGACTGCGAGTTCTCGCGTGCGACGGTGACTGATCTGTGGAACGCGGGACTGTCCGATCTGCAACGCACACTGACCGATCACGCGTCGCTGCGCGTAACCAAAATGGGTAACGGACTGCACGTGTACGAGTTGATGCAATGACTGAAAGCGAAGTCTTAGAGCGCGCGTTTGCGATGCCGCTGACGAGCCCGGCGTATCCGCCGGGCCCGTACCGGTTCGTGAATCGCGAATACCTGATCATCACGTACCGCACCGATCCTGATGCACTGGCTGAAGTGATCCCGGCGCCGCTCGAGATGACGGACCCGGTCGTGAAGTTCGAGTTCATCCGCATGCCCGACTCGACCGGTTTCGGCGATTACACCGAGGCCGGGCAGGTGATACCGGTCCGGTACAAGAAGCAGCACGGTGCATACGTGCACTCGATGTTCCTCGATTGCGAACCGCCGATCGCAGGCGGCCGTGAGCTCTGGGGGTTTCCGAAGAAGCTCGCGTCGCCTGAAATGCGAATCGAGAAGGACACGATTGGCGGCATTCTTCGATATGGGCCTGTTCCCGTCGCGCTCGCCACGATGGGATACAAGCATCGCGCGCTACCGCACGACAAGGTGCTCGCTTCGCTGACGGAGCCCGGCTTTCTGCTGAAGATCATTCCGCACGTCGACGGCAAGCCGCGCATTTGCGAGTTGGTGCGCTACTACTGCAAAGACGTCACGGTCAAAGGCGCGTGGGAAGGACCGGCCGCGCTCGAGCTAATGCATCACGCGCTCGCTCCCCTGGCGTCGCTGCCTGTAGGGGAGGTGATTTCCGGCGTGCACATCGTGTGCGACCTCACGCTCGAGCTCGGCACCGTCGTGCATGACTATCTCGCCAAACCAAAGGAGTCGAAGAAATGAAGTTGCAAGGTAAGACCGCGATCGTCACCGGCGCGGCCAGTGGAATTGGCAAGGAGATCGCCCTCGAGTTCGCTCGCGAGGGCGCGAACGTCGCCATTGCAGATTTGAACTTGGTTGCGGCGAACGCAACCGCCGCCGAGATGGTGTCAGCGGGCCACAAAGCGCTCGGCGTTGCGATGGACGTCGCCAACGAGGAAGCGGTAGAAAGCGGAGTCGCGGCTGTCGTTAAAGCGTTCGGCAACGTCGACATTCTCGTCAGCAATGCCGGCATCCAGATCGTGCATCCGCTCGAGGAGTTCACGTATGCCGACTGGAAGAAGATGATCGCGATTCATCTCGACGGGGCCTTCCTGACAACGCGGGCCTGCCTGCCGCACATGTACAAGTCGGGGCGCGGCGGCTCGATCATCTACATGGGGTCGGTGCATTCGAAAGAGGCCTCGTTGCTGAAGGCGCCGTATGTGACCGCGAAGCACGGTCTGATAGGGCTGGCAAAGGTGGTTGCGAAGGAGGGAGCGAAGCATGGCGTGCGCGCCAACGTAGTCTGCCCCGGCTTCGTTCGGACGCCGCTCGTTGACAAGCAGATTCCGGAACAGGCCAAGACTCTCGGAATTTCTGAAGAGGATGTCATCAAGAAGGTGATGCTGAAAGAAACCGTCGACGGTGAATTCACGACGGTGGCCGACGTGGCGGCAGCGACTCTGTTCTTCGCTGCATTCCCGACCAACGCGCTGACCGGTCAATCGCTCGTCGTCAGCCACGGATGGTTCATGCAGTGATACTTTGATTAGCTCGCGTCTACCAATCTGTACCGGAGAGCAAGACCATGAGTGAACCGACAACGGCTAACGCCTCGCTGTGGGACACCTTCGAGCACACGCCCTCGAAGAGGCAAAGGGTGTTCATGCGCTACCTGACCGCGACCCTCGTGGACCTGGTGGTGCTGGGCCTGTTCGCCGAATACTGGGAGTACGTCACCGCCGACTCGTTCACGATCCTCCTGCTCGCCGCCGTGCTGTTGCAGGTCCTGCTGAAGCTCACGATCGTCCTCGAGCATTGGGTCGCGGCCTTCTTCAACGCGAGGCCAGGAGGCTTCAATAAATTCATGCGCTTCTTCGGCGCCTGGGTTGTGCTGTTCGGGTCCAAATTCGT
>JBGSWX010000047.1:0-12148 GCA_041751695.1 Burkholderiaceae bacterium
GAAAAGCCCGTAGCCGTACGCGATCTGAATGATGTCGCCGCGCTTTCCGCCGGCGGCACGAATCGAGCGTGCCATCACGCTGGCCCAGGTTTCAATGTCCTTTGCGGTGTAACCAACGACGGTCGGCTTGCCGGTCGTTCCACTCGACGCGTGAATGCGCACCACTTTTTCCTGTGGCACCGCGAACATGCCGAACGGATAGGTGTCGCGCAGATCTTGTTTCGTCGTAAAAGGAAATCTTGCGAGATCCGCCAGCGACTCCAGGTCCGATGGGAGGACTCGCGCCTTGTCGAACTTCGCCCGATAATGCGGCACGTTGTTGTAGGCATGCGCGAGCGACCAGCGCAAGCGTTCGAGTTGCAGCGCCTGCAATTCGCCCTGGCTCGCGCGCTCAATGAACTCAAATTCGGATTCGAGACCGCCGGCCATCACAAGTCCACCACGGCCTTGCCCTTTATCGTGTGCGAGCGGCCTCGCATCACGACGACCGGTTTGCCGTGTTGATTGGTGACCTTGATGTCGTAGACACCGGTGCGCCCGGTCAGCGCCAGTTCGTGGCACTCTGCGACCAGGCGATCGTTCTCGTAGGCGGGCGCCAGAAAATCGACGACGATGCCCGATGCAACCGTTACTTCGTTGTGGCTGTTGCACGCGAATGCAAACGCCGAGTCTGCGAGCGTCGTGATGAACCCGCCGTGACAGGTCTTGTGCCCGTTCAACATATCGCGCCGTATCGTCATCGATACCTTCGAAAAACCGGGGCCGACTGCGTCGACTTGCATGCCGAGACTGCGCGATGCAGCGTCTTCGCTGAACATGCGGTCGCGCACAGCTTCGGCGATCGCTTGTCCGTTCTTTGGTTGTTTATCGTCCATCACTGACCCGTAAAGCGTGCGGCGCGTTTGTCGATGAAGGCCGATACGCCTTCGCGATAGTCGGCCGACCGGCCCAGCTCGCGTTGATAGTCGCGCTCGAGATCGAGCGCGCCTTCAAACGGCAATAGCATTGCTGCATCGATTGCCTGCCGCGTGCGCACGAAGCCGCGTGTCGGACCGGCCGCGAGCTGAAGCGCTACTGTTTTCACCGTTGACAGCAACTGATCATCCGCTACACAGCGCCAGATCAAGCCCCAATCCGCGGCTTGCGTGGCGGACAGCTTGTCGCCCAGCAACGTCAACCCCATCGTCCGCGCCGGGCCTATCAATCGAGGGAGCCACCAAGTTCCGCCGCAATCGGGCACCAAACCCAGCTTTGAGAACGACTGAATGAAACTCGACGATTGCGCGGCGAACACAAGATCGCACGCAAACGGAATGTTGGCGCCCGCACCTGCGGCCACGCCGTTAACCGCCGCGATCGTCGGCATCGGCAATGTGCGCAAACGCTGCAGCAGTGGCTTGTAGTAATTCTCGATCGACGCGCCGAGGTCGACACCTTCGGAATCCGGCGCTGCATTTGGCAAAACAGCACGATCGGACAGATCCTGCCCGGCGCAAAACCCGCGGCCAGCTCCCGTCAACACGAAGCAGCGGATCGATCGATCGGCCGCAATAGCCTCGAGCGCCGCGCGCACTTCGCCGTGCATCGCCACCGTGAAGCTGTTTAGGCGCTCGGGACGATTCAGCGTCAGCGTTGCCACGCCGTCTGTAACATCGACCTTGATCGATTCGAAATCCGTCATGTTGAATCAAATGCGCGCATTAATTGACCGACCGTTCAATCAATAGTACCTTCGACTCCCAGAAAAACCAAGCGATCGCAACATGCACCCGCTATTTGAGAAACATCGCACAACGCTCGACGGCGCGCTCGAAGCTATGCGCACGCGCGGCTACTGGAGCGCGTACCCGGAGCAGCCGAGCCCGAAGGTCTACGGCGACGCGGCCAACGATGAAGGCAAGGCCGCGGCACTCGGCCACGCAGGACGGCAATTCGAACTCGACCAGCCGGGGCGCGTCGGCTGGCTCGCGAGCGAGCATTCGCCGTACGGCATTCCGCTCGAAGTCGAGTATCCCGTGTGCGAGCCGCAGGCGCTGATCGACGCCGCTCTAGCCGCGATGCCGGCGTGGCAGAAGCTCGGCGTCGAAGGGCGCACCGGCATCTGCATGGAAGCGCTCGCGCGCTTGAACAGGGCGAGCTTCGAGATCGCGCACGCGGTGATGGTGACCACCGGGCAAGGCTGGATGATGGCGTTCCAGGCGGGGGGACCGCATGCGCAGGACCGCGGGCTCGAAGCGGTCGCATATGCGTACCGCGAAATGAGCTCGGTGCCGAGTGCCGCGCGCTGGGAAAAGCCGCAAGGCAAGAACCCGCCGCTGGTGATGGAAAAGCGCTTCGAGGTCGTCGGCCGCGGTGTCGCGCTGGTGATCGGCTGCGGCACGTTTCCGACGTGGAACACGTATCCGGGATTGTTTGCAGCGCTGGTCACCGGCAACCCCGTGATCGTCAAACCGCATCCGAATGCAATCCTGCCGGCGGCGATCAGCGTGCGCATCGTGCGCGAAGTGCTGGCTGAGAACGGCATCGATCCAAACCTGGTGTCGCTTGCGGTTACCAACGATCCAAAGGCCACGCAGGCACTGGCGACGAACCCGGCGGTGCGCTCGATCGACTTTACCGGCAGCAACGCGTTCGGCCGCTGGCTGATCGACAACGCGCGACAGGCACAGGTCTATGCCGAGCTGGCAGGCGTCAACAACGTCATCATCGAATCGACCGACAGCTACAAAGCGATGCTGAAAAACCTTGCATTCACGTTGAGCCTGTATTCGGGACAGATGTGCACGACGACCCAGGACATCTTCGTTCCGGCCGATGGCATCGATACCGACGAAGGACACAAGAGCTTCGACGATGTGGCCACTGATCTCGGACGAGCCATCGAGAAACTGCTTTCCGACGCAGCGGTCGCCACTGCCGTGCTCGGGTCGATTCAATCGCCGGATACATTGAAGCGCATCGAAGAAGCGCCGGCGCTGGCCGACGTGGTCTTGGCATCGCGCAAGCTCGACAACGCCGAGTTCCCCGCCGCGAACGTGCATACGCCGCTGCTGATGAAAACCGATGCATCCAACGAGTCGGTGTACACGCAAGAGCGCTTCGGTCCGATCAGCTTGATCGTCAAAGTGCCCGACGCGATGGCGGCGATCGCGCTGTCGGAAAAAATCGTCAAGGAACGCGGTGCACTGACGGTCGGTTTGTATTCGACCAAACAGGACGTCATCGATGCGATGACCGAAGCGACGTTGCGTGCAGGCGTCGCACTGTCGATCAACCTGCTCTCCAACGTCTACGTCAATCAGTCGGCTGCGTTTTCGGACTATCACGCCACCGGCGCCAATCCGGCAGCGAACGCGAGCTATACGGATAGTGCGTTCGTCGCCAACCGGTTCAGAGTGATTCAGCGCCGTTGGCACGCGTGAGGTATTCGAGTGCCTTTCTACGAGATTAACGGCCTTGTGCCGGTCGTCGACCCGACCGCCTTCGTGCACCCGACCGCCATTTTGACCGGCGATGTCATTGTCGGACCGCGTTGCTACGTCGGGCCGGCAGCCAGTTTGCGCGGCGATTTCGGCCGTATCGTGCTCGAAGCCGGCAGCAACGTGCAGGACTGTTGCGTAATGCACGGCTTCCCCAGCACCGACACGGTCGTCGAGGAGGACGGACACATCGGGCACGGCGCGGTGCTGCATGGCTGTGTGGTCAAGCGCAACGCGATGGTCGGCATGAACGCGGTCGTGATGGACGAAGCCGAAATCGGTGACTCGGCGATCGTCGCCGCGTGCGCATTCGTTAAAGCCGGTGAGAAAATTCCACCGCGCTCGCTGGCAGTCGGTACGCCGGCGAAGGTACTTCGCACGCTGAGCGACGATGAAATCGCCTGGAAAATGGCCGGCACGAAGAGTTATCAGGATTTGACGCTGCGCAGCCTGCAGACGCTGAAGGAAGTCGTTCCACTGACGGCAGTCGAGCCGAACCGGCAGCGCATCGATATTGCCGTCGAAGGCCTCGTGCCGCTGGTTACTCTGAAGAAGGCTTAGCGATCGATCGACGCGCGTGCAGCCGCGATGGCCTGTCGCAGTAGCGTGAGGTCCCCGATCTGATTCGCCAGCAGCAACACCAGCCGCGCGTTCAGCGCAGCGCTCTGCTCGTCGGTCAATCCGGCATGCGCATCGATTAGCGCTTGATAAAAATCATCGGGCTGTTGAATATTCGCCCCGCTCTCCAGCGTCATCGCGTTCCTTGTGCGCACTTCAATGCCGAGCGCACGTCGCCGACTTGCGGCGCGCGCCAACGCGCCGCGACGTGATGATCCGGACGCAGCAGGTAGACCGCGCCCGATTCCGCGTCATATCGACGTGCCGCCAGTCCTTCGGAATCTTCGAGCACACGCGGCCCCTGCTTTCCTGCCGCTGCAATGCGAGTCACCCTGAGGTCACTTCCGAATTCTGATTCCAGCGCACCGGACTTGCCGCCATGGGTGTCGAACAGCAGAAGGTCGAAGCGCCCGCCCAGTTGATCAAGCAGCGACGCAGTGCGACCGCCGATGCGGACCGGGGCATCGGCCGCGGGCGCGCCCGGCGCCAGAGCACACGCGAAGGAGTCGCAATCGGATGTAGACAGCGCGTTTGCGCGATGCGCAGTCGGCGTCGACAAGCGCCCGCTGTTAACCAGCTTCCGCGCAAAAGCGTGCTGCGATGAAAGCGCGAGCACGGCGTCGCGCATCCGTCGGCTTGCACCGCTCTTCGGCGTAATGAAGTCGGTCGAGCGAGACGAATTCAGAATGTTCTCTTCTGCGGCTTCGACTCTCTCCTCACTGTAGGTTTCCAAAAGGGACGCGGGCGACTCGTTGCGGACGACGCGGGCCAGCTTCCAGCAAAGATTGTCTGCGTCCTGAATCCCGCTGTTGCCGCCGCGTGCGCCGAAGGGCGACACTTGATGCGCGGCGTCGCCCACGAAGAGCACCCGGTCGTGCACGAAACGCTCGAGCCGCGCGCATTGAAACGTGTACACGCTGACCCACTCGAGCTCGAACGCGCGATCCGGGCCGAGCATCGCGCGGATGCGCGGAATGACGCGTTCGGGCTTCTTTTCTTCGTCGGGATCGCAATCCCAGCCGAGCTGCAGGTCGATGCGCCATATGTCATCGGCCTGTTTGTGCAGCAGCGCCGAGCCGCCCGAGTGAAACGGCGGATCGAACCAGAACCAGCGTTCAGTGGGAAAGTCGCCCTTCATCGACACGTCTGCAATCAAGAAGCGGTCGCGAAAAACTTGGCCCTTCCACGCAAGGTGGAGCATGTCGCGCACCGCGCTGCGCGCGCCATCGGCCGCGATGATGTAGTCGGCTTCGATCGCATAGCGGCCGTCGGGTGTTTCCACCTCCAATTGCGCGCCGTCGGCACGTTGCGTCACGCCGCCCGCCTTGTTCTTCCATCGCACCACGTGACCGAGCGACTTGAGTCGCTCGACCATGATTTCTTCGAGCAGATATTGCTGCAGGTTGACGAACGCGGGCCGCTTGTGGCCGGGCTCGGGCAACAAGTCGAATTGATACGCGAGCTGGTCGCGAAAAAAAACCTTGCCGACCTTCCAGCTGACGCCACGCTCGCAAACGGCATCGCCGCAGCCGAGACGATCGAGAATATCCAGCGTGCGCTTTGCCCAGCAGATCGCGCGCGAGCCGGCGCTGACGGTGTTGTTGTCGTCAATGATGATGAAGTCGATGCCGTGCTGCGCCAGATCGATCGCGCACGCCAGGCCCACAGGGCCGGCACCGACGATGACGACCTGAGTACGCGCAACTCGGCCGGAGCTCAGCTCCGGCGGCGCGACGTACGGATAAACCGGCGGTACGTGCACGGCGCTGCTATCCCTCGAGCGACTCCCACATCTCTTTGTCGCGCTGCGCAGTCCAGATGCGCGGATGCTGATGGCCGGTCGCTTCGTCGTACGCGCGGCTGACGTCGAACGGCAGGCAGTGGTCGAAGATCACCCAATGACCGAACTGCGGCTTCAAGGCGTCGTAAGTGTCCTTGTAGACGCTGCGCAGATCGCGGCCGGCGCCGGCTCCGCGCTTGACCGACTCGTACATCGCAGTCACGAATGCGCGCGTGCCGTCGAGTCCTGCTTTGACTTGTGTCGGCGTTTGCAACGCGGCGCCTCGACCTGGTACCAGCTTTTGCGGGCCAAGCGCGGTGATCGCATCGAGCGTCGCCGGCCAGTCGGTCAAGTACGCATCGCCGGTGTAGGGGGTGGCGTCGAATTCAACCAAATCGCCCGAGAACAGGATTTTTTCTTGCGGCAGCCACACAACGGTGTCGCCCTTTGTGTGGCCGCGGCCGAGCTGCATGATCTCGACCTGCAGCTTGCCGAGCATCAGCGTCAGCCGCCTCTCGAACACGATCGTCGGCCACGTCAGCCCGGGCACCGATTCGACCGCGCGAAACAGTCGCGGAAAGCGCTCGATCTCACTCTTCATGTCGGCCTCGCCACGCTCGACGATCAAGTCGTGCGTGTCGCGGCTCGCAATAATGTGCTCGGCCTTGTAGCCGGACGCACCGAGCACGCGCACGGCGTGATAGTGCGTCAGCACGACGTACTTGATCGGCTTGTCGGTCACGCTGCGGATGTGCCGGATCACGTCTTGCGCCATCACCGGCGTGGCCTGCGCATCGATCACCATCACCGCGTCATCGCCGATCACGATGCCGGTGTTCGGATCGCCCTCGGTCGTGTAGGCATACGCGTTGTCGGACAACTTGTCGAAGCTGACCTGCTTTTCTTCGACGTCGGCGTGTGACGCAAACTTCTTTTCCACGGCTCTCTCCTACGCAATGCTATTCAATCGCCACGCCTGGTACTTCAGCGCCAACACCGCGCCGGCAATAATCGCGGCGACTGCGATGAACGAACCCACTGCCAGCGTCGACACGCCGGACAGACCCTGTCCGACCGTGCAGCCGAGCGCGGTAACGCCGCCGAAACCCATCAACACCGCGCCGACCAGATGGTTGGCGGTGTCCTCGGTATCGCGAAATCCTTCCCAGCGAAACTGCCCCGCCGTCAGCGCATACGCCGCAGAACCCGTGATCATGCCGAGCACCGCGGCGATGCCGATCGTCACGACCTTGCTGGTGTCGCTAAAAAACATCAGATAGTCGATCGTGTACGCCACCGGCGCCACGAACGATAGCGCTTCCATGCGGCCCGAGTTGGTTCGCAAGAACGCTTCCTGCAAAGTGTTCGGGTGCTCCTCGACATGCCCGATCGTGCCCGAAATCGCCCAGGCGGCGACGATGATCGCGCCGATACCAAAACCCGCAAGAAGATTGTCGAACGTGCGAAAACTGCGGTCACGGAAGACAACGATGAACAGGCCGGCCGACACGAGTAGTGCGAGACCGAGTTGCAAGGCCGATTTCGATATTCCCACGCCGGCAAGTAACGACGGCAGGTCCTGCGGTGTACTGAGCTGCGCGCCGATCGGCTCGATAACGCCCACCCGTAACACCGCGAGCAATCCGCGTAAAGAGATGTAGGCCACGATCCCCAGCACTATCAGCACCACGAGCGACTTCAGGCTGCCGCCGCCGGCGCGCACCAGCGACTTCGAACCGCAACCGCCGGTCAGCACCATGCCGAAGCCAAACAACAACCCGCCGGCCGCATACGCGAGCGGCATGAACCGCGGCGACGTGTAAAAGCTGTCGGCCGTGTCGATGACTCCGCTTGCCGCCAACAGATTGGCGCCAAGTATCGCCACAGCGATGGCCAACAGCCATTGGCGCATGCGCGTCCAGTCGCCGAAGCTGACGATGTCGGCGACGCTGCCCATGGTGCAAAAGTTGGTGCGCGCCGTGATCGCACCGAATGCGAACGCGAGTGCGAAGACGCTCGCGACGGTCGCGGTTGCCAGAGCAGCCAGATCGCCCGGCGAGGTCATCACGGCCCGGCCCCGGCTAACCGAACTACTTGGGCATCGTGGCGCCGGCAGCGGTATAAAGCTCCGCCAGCGGGACGACGCGTCCATGCAACGGCAAAATCCGATCGACCGATAGCTTGAGGCGCTCGATGTTCTCGATCAGGTTCACGTTGTCCGGATTCGGCTGCGCCGGCGGCGGTGTGTTCGGCGCGCTCGGCGTAAACGCGTCGGCCTCGATCAGCAGCTTCTCCTTCGGCAAGTACACCATCAGAAACGTGTCGGAGTGAATGCTGTGCTGGATCGGGTGAATCTCGACCACGCGCGCGCCGTCGTTCATCACCAGCTTATCGGTCACCGCGACGACTTCGGCCTTCCTGCCTGACTTCGCGAGGCGGTCGGGATTGATCTTGTTCGGCGCTGCAAATGCGCTTTCGAAGTACGACTTGTTCGCCGCATGCGTCACGATAGCGGCGCCTTCGGCAACGGCCGCGCGCAGCCCGCCCGAGTGATCGAAGTGGCTGTGCGAGTTGATCACGTAGCGCAGCGGCTTGCCCGGTGCGAGCTGCTTGACCTGCTCGATGACTGGCACCGTGCGCCCATCGAACAACGGCGCCTCGACCATCACCATGTGATCCTTCATCTCGATCGCAACGCTGTTGTGCGATCCGCCGGCGACGAACCAGACACCGTCGGCGACTTTCTCCGTCGTCACGCGCTCCGAGGCGTCGCGCACCGCGTCCGGCAATTGGATATCGGCCGGAGCGTTGACTTGAACTTCCTTCACCGCAACGTCGAGCACCGGCGAGCCTCCCTGCGTTTGCTGAATCCGCATCGGGAATTTCGCGCCGCCGAAGTCGCGATAGTCGGAGTACGTCGTGACCATCGCGGTCTCACCGAGCACCGCGTCGGGCGCGCGCGATTCGATGCGTTCGACCAGATTGTCAGAATTGACGAACACCGTGGCGCTGAATCGGCCATGTTCGGTAAAAGACACCGCGCGCGCCTTTCCCTGAGCAGCAATTGCGTTGTTCCTGATCGCCGCTTTGATCACGCCGTGTGGCGTGATCCATAACTGGTGCACGCGATCGGAAATAAATCTCGGTCCGGGCACCGGCGCCGTGGCCGATTGATTCCACGCAAACGCTCCGCTGACGTACTGATCGTTGCGCTGCTGTGCGACGTGCGGATAGCCGCCACCGCCGCTCGGCTCACCGCGGCTCAATGTGATTTCTTCGCGCATCGACGCCGTGTCGTAGTTGATCGTGCGAATCTGGCTGTGCACGTTGATCTTCGGCCACGGCATGCCGGGTTTGAACGCCTGTCCGAACGTGTAGCCGGTGCCCTCGGCCGTGTAGCGCAGCGTCTTTAGGTTGGCCGCGCCCATCGCGTCGGAGGCGCGCTTTACGATGGCGGCGGCGTCCTGTGCCAACGCAGTGCTGCACACGACCGCGGCTCCGGAAGCAACGATCAATCGGGCAAGTGCAAGCTTGCTGAACATGTTGTCTCCCGGGGCTGGAGCTATCGCGTCGCCGGCAAGCGCTCGCGCGCCACCTTGGCCGCATCGCTCTCTGGATAATCCTTGATCAAACGCCCGAGCGTGCGATTTGCGGAGCGCTTGTCGCTCAACTGCAGCTGGCTTTCGGCGATCGACAGCAGCGCATCGGGCGCACGCGTCGAATCCTGGTACCGATCGACCAGGATCTGCTGCGCGGCGATCGCCGATTTGTACTCCTTCAACGCGTAGTGCGAGCTGCCGATCCAGTAGTGCGCCACCGGCACATACGGGGACTGCGGAAAGCGCGCCACAAACTGCTGAAAACTCGCAAGCGCGCCTTTAAAGTCCGACGCCCGAAACTGCGAGAGCGCCGCTTCGTACGCGCCTTGCTCAGGACGTTCGACGGCGACCGGACGGCCTTCGACGGTGACGTTTGACGGCTCCATTTTTTTGAGCCGCGCATCGAGGTCGGCGTATAGATCGCGGTTGCGCTTCTGCAACGTTGCCACTTCGTTGGTCAGTGCTTCGACCTGCCCGCGCAGCCGAGCGATTTCCTGCCGTAGCGTTTCGGTCTGATTCGCAAGCTCGAGCTGGTTGCGTTGCGCGGTTTCAAGACGATCGAGCCGCGCGGACAGCTCTGAGTCCTTCTGCTGCAACGCGCGCTCTTGATCGGCAAGTTTTGCGCGCAGCTCCAAAATAGCCTTACGCGCGTCGCTGTCGGAGAACAACTGCGCGTGCGCGGGTAGCGCAACCATCAGCGCCAGCAACGCGACGACGTATCTCAATTGCGCAACTCCCCAATGTGCAGCGACCGCCAAAGCGGTCGCTACCTACTTTTGTACCAAGGTCGGGCGCCCGGCCGCCCGAAGCCCGACCTTCTAATTAATCAGTCCGAGTGCACGTGCAACGGCGAAGCCGTTGCGTACACGAGGACTGCTACCGATAATTTAGATCCGCCCGCCGATTCTGCGCCCATGCGTCTTCACCGGAGCCGCTCCCGCGCGGTTTCTCCTCGCCAAAGCTGACCGTTTCAATCTGAACATCGGTCACGCCGAGCAACATCAAGCGCTGCTTGACCGCCTCGGCGCGCTTCTGCCCCAATGCCAGGTTGTATTCGCGGCCGCCACGTTCGTCGGTGTGCCCTTCGACGGTCACCCGGCGCTGCTTGTTCGTGCCGAGGAAACTGCCGTGGGTTTGCACCACCGGTTGGTATTCACTCTTGACGACGAAGCTGTCGAAGTCGAAGAACACGCTGCGCTTGGAGAGCGCGTTATTCGGGTCGTTCAGCGGGTCGAGGCTCCGGCCCGCTTGCGCGTCGACCGGCGCAA
This sequence comes from Burkholderiaceae bacterium, assembly GCA_041751695.1. Lineage (GTDB taxonomy): Bacteria > Pseudomonadota > Gammaproteobacteria > Burkholderiales > Burkholderiaceae_F > JACCZX01. The sequence continues at coordinate 10,745 of JBGSWX010000047.1, forward strand.
CGGCGCGCGGATCCGGGCCGATTCTTGCGCCTGTCGAAGCGGTAGCGTCGACGATCGGCGCTCCGGCGGAATCTTCAAGGGGAACCGAAGAACAACCGGCCAGCGCGAAGACGAAGGCGGCCGCTACCAGCGCGGCGCGTGAAAAGTAGATAGGTGTCATTGTTTGCTCCTGTTCATTTGATGCACTTCATTTAATAAAAGGGCCCCAGGTCGGCTCGCGGATATCGCCGCTCGGACCCGACAGCCGCGTGCGAACACGGCCGTCCGTCGAGGCCGAGGCAAGGATGCCGCGGCCATTGACTTCGGTTGCATAGAGAAGCAATCGCCCATTGGGCGCAAAGCTTGGCGATTCATCGCTCGCCGTATCGGTCACCGGCACGTCCTGCCCGCTCGCCACATCGAGCACATGGACCTGCAGCTTGCCGCCGCGCCGACTGATGTAGGCGAGCTGCTTGCCATCCGGGCTCACTCGCGCACTGATGTTGTAGTCGCCGTTGAACGTGACACGCTGGGCGTTACCGCCGGACACCGGCATGCGATAAATCTGCGGGCCGCCGCCGCGATCAGACGTGAAGTAAATCGAGCCGCCATCCACGCTGAATGCTGGCTCGGTGTCGATGCCGGAAGATGTGGTGAGCCGCCGTACATTCGAACCATCTGCGTTCATCAAGAACACTTGCGAGTTTCCCTCGCGTGTCAATGTCACCGCCAGCGATCGGCCATCGGGGGACCACGCCGGCGCGCTGTTCGAGCCGCGAAAATTGGCGACTGCGCGCCGTTCTCCGCTCACGACCGAGTGCACATAGACCACCGGCTTGCCGGATTCGAAGGAGACGTAAGCAAGGCGTGTGCCGTCGGGCGACCACGCCGGCGAGATGATCGGCTCGCGCGAGCGCAGCGCGGCTTGCGGACTGGCGCCGTCGGCGTCCGCGATGTGCAGCTCCCACGACTTGGGGGAAGTCTGCACGATATAGGCAATGCGCGTGGCGAACACGCCGCGCTCCCCGGTGATTTTTTCGTAGATACGGTCGGCGATACGGTGTGCGGTCAAGCGCAAATCCGCCACCGTGCTGACGTACGAAAGGCCGTCTAATTGCGCCTGCTTGACAGTATCGAGCAACCGATAGCGCACGTCGAAGCGGCCGTCGGCCAGGCGCGCAATGCTGCCGACCACCAGCGCATCGGCGCCGCGCCCCTTCCACTCGGGCAGATTGACGCTTGCGTTTTCGGCAATCGCCTGGCTGCCGGCATCGACAATTCGAAACAATCCGCTTCGTGAGAGATCGGCGCGAATGATCGAATCGATTTCGGCGGGTGCGGCCTGGCCGTTGCGCGCGAAGTTCGCTATCGAAATCGGAAACTGCTGGCTGCCGACGCCGGTGATCTCCACGCGCAGCTGCGCCA
>JBGSWX010000048.1:0-1510 GCA_041751695.1 Burkholderiaceae bacterium
GTGTCATCCGGTTTCACGCTGCATCGAGATCGAAAACGCGATCCATTCGGTCCCAGCGGAAGTCGCCAAGGAGTCGACGCAATCGGATTTCCGTCCAGTCCAAATTGATGTAATGCCGAAAGCGGGTCTTTAATCCAATGCCTTTGACGCGCGGCTGCTGCGGATCGATTTCCCACGGGTGAAAATAAAAAATCGCCGGCCGTCGGTCGACCCGATTGACGCGATTGATCGCCCAGCGCGACAGCGCATACGGAGCGAGCCGGAAGTATCCACCTCCGCCTGCCGGTAAATTACGCCCGAAAATGCGCGCGGTGCTGATCGGAATCTCGAGCAGGCCGCCGCCGACGCGGTACGGAAAGCGCGGCGCATCCGGCATCCCATAGTGATCGTGCCGCACCGGATAGACACTCGAGCTGTAGCGATAGCCCGCGGCGGCGATGCGGTCGAACGCCCACAAATTTGTATGACCGATTGAAAAGCTCGGTGCGCGATAGCCACGCACGGCGGTGCCGACCGTATCTTCGAGCAGATGCTTGGCGGCGCAGATGTCGTTATCGAACTCTGCGGGCGATTGCTCGGATGCCCGCAGATGCGCCTGACCGTGGCTTGCGACTTCATGGCCTTGCGCGCTGATGTCGCGCACGAGGCCCGGGTAACGCTGCGCCAGCCATCCGAGCGTGAAAAAAGTCGCCTTCGCGCCACCTTGGTTCAGCAACTCCAGCACCCGGTTGATATTGCGCTCGATGCGGCAAGGCGTGGTCTCCCACGCGCTGCGCTCGATGTAGGGCGCGAACGCCGACACCTGGAAATAGTCTTCGACGTCAATCGTCAACGCATTCGAGATTAGATCCTTCTTGGACGCCGCACTCATTGGGTTGCGCTTGCGCCATCGAGACAACCCAGCCACTGCGCCATGTGATCGGCGATGCGAGGCGCTGCTTTTCCGTCCCAATATTCGGGAATTCGACCGCGCTTGCCACCGGTGCGAAGCACATCGTCAACCGCGGCGAGTATGCGGCCGCGGTCAGCGCCGACCAAGGTGTTGGTGCCTTCATCAACGGTGATCGGGCGCTCGGTGTTCGGACGCATCGTCAAGCACGGAACTCCGAGTGCGGTGGTTTCTTCCTGGACCCCGCCCGAGTCGGTCAAGACGAGCGCCGCCTCGCGCAAAAGGCCCACCATCTCAAGATAACCCTGCGCCGGTAAACAGGCGACGCGCTGTCCTTCCAAACGTCCACCGAAACCAAATTTCTCGATGTTCGCGCGTGTGCGCGGATGAATCGGCCAGATCACCGGCAGCCGCTCGGCCACGTCGGACAGTATCGCGACGACGCTCGATAAAGTCTCCGCATCGTCGACATTCGACGGACGGTGCAACGTGATCACCGCGTACCCGGGCTTCTGGCCGGCCCACTCGACGTTCAAGCCTTCTCGACGGAACAGTTCGACGGCTGATACCGCCTTCGGTAGTGCCCACAGCAACGAGTCGATCATCAAGTTGCCGACGAAG
>JBGSWX010000049.1:0-3567 GCA_041751695.1 Burkholderiaceae bacterium
CGGCGCGACCCACACGTTCAACGCCGGCGCCGCGGACGTAATAGAAGCGATACGCGATGCCACGCGCGGCGGCGTCGACACCGCAATCGAGATGGCAGGTTCGACGCGCGCATTCGATCTGGCCTACCAGATCACGCGCCGCGGGGGCACGACGGTCACCGCCGGCCTGCCGCCTCCGAATGCGACGTGGGCGATGCCCGCCGTGAGCCTGGTCGCGGAAGAGCGCACCATCAAGGGGAGTTACGTCGGCACGTGCGTGCCGGTGCGCGATATCCCGCGCTACGTCGATCTGTTTCGCGGTGGGCGTTTGCCGGTTGATCGCTTGTTAACCGGAACCCTTGCACTCGACAACATCAATCACGGTTTCGATTTGCTGCACGCAGGCAAAGCGGTCCGACAAGTGGTCGTCCTGTAGACGCTGCTGCATGGCAACAAGAGCACTCTCAAAACAATTTGACGGCCAACTCTGAAGTTGTGGATAGAATCGCCCGGCAAACCATCGCTCGCCAGGAGACGCCTTGAAGATACGTGATCAAAAAAACTTCTGGTCCGGTTTGATGTTCGTCGCGTTCGGCGCGTTCTTCGTGGGCTGGGCGCAGCAATACGACATGGGGACCGCCGCTCGCATGGGGCCGGCGTTTTTCCCGACCATGCTCGGCGGCCTGATGCTTCTATTGGGCGTCATCGTCACGATCGAAGGCCTGGCGACCGAGCACGCAGACGGCAAGATCGAACCGTTCAACTTCAGAGCGCTGGTGCTCGTACTTGGCTCTGTCGTCGCATTCGGGTTGCTGCTGCGGCCGGCCGGGTTGATCGTTGCGTTGTTCGTGCTGATCTGCGTGTCCAGCTTCGGCGGCCATGAGTTCAAGCTGCGCGACGTATTGCTACTGTCGGTCGGAATGGCGGCTCTGGTGTACGGCGTGTTCATCTACGGTCTGAGCATGACGATCCCGGTGTGGCCGTCATTCATGCGCGAATAAGAACAAGGAACGACGTGGAGCTCATCGACAATCTCGCGCTCGGGTTCGCCACCGCGCTGACGCTGCAGAACCTTTTTTACTGCTTCATCGGCGTGTTAATCGGGACGCTGATCGGTGTGCTGCCGGGCATCGGCCCGGTTGCGACGCTCGCGATGTTGCTGCCGGTGACGTATGCGCTGCCGCCAACCTCGGCGCTGATCATGCTGGCGGGAATTTATTACGGCGCGCAGTACGGCGGGTCCACGACGGCCATTCTCGTCAACCTGCCCGGCGAATCGTCGTCGGTCGTCACGTGCATCGACGGCTACCAGATGGCACGCCGCGGCCGCGCGGGGGCGGCATTGGCGACGGCAGCCCTCGGCTCGTTCTTCGCCGGCACCATCGGTGTGGTGATCGTTGCGGCGCTGGCGCTGCCGATGGTCGAGCTGGCGTTCAAGTTCGGCCCTGCTGAATACTTCTCACTGATGGTGCTTGGTTTGGTCGGCGCGGTCGTGCTGGCATCGGGCTCGCTGATCAAGGCCATCGCAATGATCGTGCTCGGCTTGCTGCTCGGGCTGGTCGGCACCGATGTGAACTCGGGCGTTGCGCGCTTCAGCTTCGATATCCCGGAGCTGGCCGACGGTATCGGCTTTGTCTCGGTCGCGATGGGCGTGTTCGGCTTCGCGGAAATCATCGCCAATCTCGAACAGAGGGACAAGCGCGAAGTCTTCACGAGCAAGGTTGGGCGGTTGATGCCGAGCAAGGCCGAGTTCCTATACGCCTATCCGGCGGTGCTGCGCGGAACAGCTCTGGGCTCGATACTCGGCGTTCTGCCCGGCGGCGGTGCGCTCCTTGCAGCATTCGCTGCGTACACACTCGAAAAGAAAGTCACGCGCAATCCGGAGATTCCGTTCGGCAAAGGCAATATTCGCGGCGTTGCGGCGCCCGAATCGGCCAATAACTCGGGCGCGCAAACCTCGTTCATTCCGATGCTGACGCTGGGCATCCCGCCCAACGCCGTGATGGCGTTGATGGTCGGCGCGATGACGATCCACAACATTCAGCCAGGCCCACAGGTGATGTCGAGCAACCCGTCGCTGTTCTGGGGGTTGATCGCCTCGATGTGGATCGGCAATTTGATCCTGGTGGTGCTGAACCTGCCGCTGATCGGCATCTGGGTTCAGCTGCTAAAGGTGCCGTACCGGCTGCTGTACCCGGCGATTCTCGTGTTCTGCGGCATCGGCGTGTACTCGATCAACAACAATCCGTTTGACGTGACCGTGACCGCGGTGTTCGGCCTACTGGGTTACATCTTCTTCAAGCTGCGCTGCGAACCGGCTCCTTTGATTCTGGGTTTCATTCTCGGCCCGATGATGGAAGAGAATCTGCGGCGCGCGATGCTGCTGTCGCGCGGCGACCCCATCGTGTTCTTCACGCGGCCGCTGTCGCTCGGGCTGCTGGTCGCCGCCGCTATTTTGATCGTCATCGTTGCGCTGCCGAACATCAAGAAGAAGCGCGAAGTGGCGTTCCAGGAAGCGCCCTAAGGCCCGGCGAGTGCGCGCTGTTCGCGCAACGTGACGTGAAACAGCTCGTTTAACTGGGCGACGCTCAAGGGCTCGGTCGAGTCCCGGGGCACGGCGCCTTCGAGCCGTTCCGATTCCGCTTCCACAAACGCGTTGATGCTGCCGATCGGCTCTGAAAGACCGCGCTCCAGCGCGGTGCTCTTCTTCTGCAGCAGCGCGTGAACATCGGCGAGCAGCTCCGAGCGGTCGTCGATCAAATGCAGCAGCTTTGAAAACTCGATCGGCGGCGCCGTGTCGTAGCGCTCGATCCAGCGCACCGCCAGTAGCGGACGCAGAACGTAGAAATATTTTTTGAGCGGCACCATCTCAGCGCGCAGATAACCGCGATAGTTGGTCTTCGCCATGCTGCGGTAGTGGTGAATCCCGCGCTCGCTCGAGTGCAGCGACGACAGTACGCGCCGCGCGCCTTGCGCAAAGCCGCCGGCCTCGATGTACACGATCGGCGACTGAATCCATTCGATGAAGGTGGGATTCGATTTCCAGAACAGGCGCAGCGCCTTGCGAATATCCCAGCCGTTGAGGTCGATGTCGTCGGTGATCGGATACTCGATGACGTCGCGCTGTTCTTCCAGGTCGATGGCGAGATATGAGTCAGGCTCTCGAACGTAGATGAAGCGCACGTCGAAATCGCTGTCGGGCGAGGCGAATCCCCACGCCCGGCTGCCCGATTCGATCGCGAGAACGATGCGCACGCCCTCCTCCTGCTCGGCGCGGGCAAGACGACGCATGATTTCAGCGAGAATGCCGGCGGGAATCATGGCGTCAACCTCGCGGCCAGCGCGCTTGCACGGTCAAGATGGCGGAAGAAAACGGAGCACCTTGGCCCTGAGCAGCCTGACGAGCGCGGGATCCATGTAGTCGTAGTTGTCCGGAATGTCGAGGCACACAACACGCTTGTTCGACAAGCTCGACTTGAACCTCGAGGCGAGCTTGTCTCGGTGACTCTTCTCCATCACGAAAATCAAGTCGGCCCAATCAACTAGTTCCGGCGTAAGCGGGCTGTCGGCGTCGTGGTTAGTGCCCGC
>JBGSWX010000050.1:0-3974 GCA_041751695.1 Burkholderiaceae bacterium
ACCATCACCTTGTCGCCGGCCTCGATCATGTTGAACTGCGTGATCGCCTGACCCGTCAGCCGCAGCAGGCGTTTTTCGAGTTTGTTGTTCTCGAACGCGAGCTTTCGCAGCGGCGCGTTCATGCGCTCTCCCGGAACCGCACGATCTCGATGCCGACCGCATCGACGTCGTCGTAAACGTGGTGCTTCTCGCTCGACACACGCACTGCACGTACAGCCGGATGAGCAAGCAAGACGCGAGCGATGTCGTCGATCAGGGTCTCCTGCAGATTGATGTGTCCCTGGTCAATGCGGTGGCTGATCGCGAGCCGAATGAAGTCGTAGTCGACCACCTCGTGAATTCGGTCGTGACGCGGAGTGGAAAGTGCGAGCGGAACGAACACGTCGACGTTCAGCGCGATCCGCTGCGCGCCATTGTTCTCGTGCGCATGAACCCCGATGTTGGCGTCCAGAACGTAGTTGCGCAGAAAAATCCTGCGACAATCAGCGAGCCGCGTGTCGAGCAGCGCGCTCATCGTTCCGCCTGTGCCTCGGACTGCCCTGCGGTCAGAAACATCACGTCGCGCGAGCTCGGCACCAGATGCTGGCCGCCATCGACCAGCAGGATGCTTCCGGTCACCGCCCCGGCGTTTGCCAGGTAGACGGCAGCCTGTGCAACATCGTCCGGAGTGCTCGATCGATTGAGCGGCGTCCGGCGATGCGCCTCTGCAAAACCCGTATCGCTCTGCATATTGGACGCGAGCGTGATGCCCGGCGCGATGCCGACCACTCTGACCTTCGGCGCCAGCGCAATCGCCAGCAGCCGCGTCGCCTCTTTCAGAGCCGCTTTTGAAAGCGTGTACGAAAAAAAATCCGGATTCGGGTTCTCGAGCTTTTGATCAAGCAGATTGATCACCACACCGCGCGCATCGTGCGTTAGGTGTTCGTGCAGTGAGCGCGCCAGCAGCACGGGCGCGGCGGTGTTCGTTCGCATCGCGCGCAACAAATGGTCGGCGCTGAAGCGTGCGACGTTGTCGTACTCGAACAGCGATGCGTTATTGACCACGCAAGTTACCGGAGCGAGCTCGTTGGCGCATTCAGCGAGCAAGCTCATCACGCCGGGTTCGACCGCGAGATCTCTGTTTACCGCGATCGCGCGTCGGCCCAGCGCTTCGACTTGCGCCACGGTGTCCAGCGCGTCGTCACGCGAGGTCGCATAGTGGACCGCCACGTCCCAACCGTCGCGCGCGAGCGCAAGCGCAATCTCGCGGCCGATACGGCGCGCGCCGCCGGTGACGAGAGCGGTCCGATTGGGCGAGGCAGGCATGAGAGAAGTCGCGTATGGCCAAGGTGGCAAGGGGCGCGAGAGTTTAGCGGCAGTACGATCAGGCTGTGGATGCGGTTCGCTTACCGTCGCACTCATCGCTGCCGTCACCGAGCGCGGCGGCGATCGAGCACAGCTTGCGCGTCGCTGCATTTGTCGCGCAGCACATCGAACGTGCGGGCGGGTGGATTCCGTTTGATCGCTACATGGAGATGGTGTTGTACGCGCCGGGTCTCGGTTACTACGTTGCCGGCGCGCGCAAGTTCGGTGACTCTGCCGCCGGTGGCGACTTCGTGACCGCGCCGGAAATTTCTCCGCTCTTTGCTCAAGCGCTGGCCGCACAGTTGGAGCAACTGTTCGAGCAGGTACCGCGTCGCATCGTCGAATTCGGTGCCGGCTCCGGTGTGCTGGCCGCGGATTTGATCGCTGCGCTCGGCAATCACGGCGTGACGCTCGAGGGTTATTCGATCGTCGAGGTTTCCTCCGATCTGGCCGATCGGCAACGTCAACGGCTGCAGGGTCGTGAAGTCGAGTGGCTGAAAGCACCGCCGCTGAATTTTGAAGGCGTCATGCTGGCTAACGAAGTTCTCGACGTAATGCCGGTCAGACTCTTCGTTCAGCGCGGCGGCGTCACCTTCGAGCGTGGTGTCGTCATCACCCACGAGGGCCTTGCGTTCGAGGAGCGCCGTGCGAGTGACGATCTTGCGTCAGCGGTCGCCGCCATCGAGGCCGAACATGGTGATTTGCGCGACGGATACGCGTCCGAAATCAGTCTGGTCGCGCAGAGCTGGATGCGTTCGAGCGCCGACTGGCTCGCGCGCGGCGCGCTGCTGGTGATCGACTACGGTTTTCCGCAGCGCGAGTACTACCACCCGCAACGTTTGATGGGCACGATGATGTGTCACTTTCGTCATCACGCGCACAGCGATCCGCTGTGGATGCCGGGGTTGAACGACGTGACCGCGCACGTGGATTTTTCCGCGATGGCCGCGGCTGCCCATAGTGCCGGGCTCGATGTGCTGGATTACACGTCGCAGGCCCATTTCTTGTTGAACTGTGACGTGTTGAACAAGCTGCAATCGAGTCACACGCCGCAACAAGCAGGCGCACTGCATCGCCTGATCTCGGAGGCGGAAATGGGCGAGCTGGTCAAAGTGTTGCTGATTGGGCGCGGACTCGAAGGTCCGTGGCTGGGCTTTGCGCACGGCGACCGCCTGCATTCGCTGTAGTTACACACATGCGCGCGCTGCGTACACTGCCGCGCAGATGAAATGGCTGGTCACGACCTTCGTTGCGTTGCTGGTGCTGACGGCGTTGCAGCCTTGGCTCAGCAAGCTCGGCATCGGCCGGCTGCCCGGCGATCTGCGCTTCACGCGCAACGGGCGCGAATACGTGTTGCCGTTTACCAGTACGGTCGTGTTGTCGCTGCTGCTGATGCTGATCGCGCAGATAATCTAGCTCTGCTGCGGCGGTGCTGATCGCGCAGATAATCTAGCTCTGCTGCGGCGGAGTGAGCTCCCGACCCACCGCAACCACGCGCGCCTGCCGCACGGCGCGCGGTATCTGGCTCGGATCGTTGCGATGCAGGCTTGCGAGCGCACCGGCATCGACTTCGCCCGCCACGCGCAACGCACGTCGGAATCGCTCGGCGCTTATATCGGCCGCGGCCTCGAACGCCCGCAGCAGCCATTCGAATCGCTCCGGGCGCCGGAACGCGTCGCTGCGTTCGAGCACTTCGACGATTGCCGCCGAGGCTTCCGCGTTTTTTAGCGGTTCGCGCAACTCGACCAGCAGCCGCGCCAGTTGCGCGGCGTCGTTCTGAACGCGCAGCTTGCCCAGAAAATCAGACACCGCGCGCGACGATCGACACGCGCCGGCGAGAATCGCAAAGCGCGACGGCAGCACGAGATTTTGCTGCGCGGAGCGGTCGAGCGCAGCGCTGGTCGGGCCCAGGTCCTCGAGCTCGGCGAACAATCGATCGATCAGTCCGCACGACACAAGCACCGTCAACATGCGCGACGGCTTTTGCTCCATTAATCCGCGCGAAATTTCCTGCATCACGCGTTCCGGAACGAGCGAGTCGGCTTCGCCGTTGCGAACCATCTCGCGCATCAACCGCGCCGTTTCGGGGGCGACCTTAAATTCGGCAAAGCGCGCGGCAAAGCGCGCGACACGCAGGATGCGCACCGGGTCTTCGACGAACGCCGGGCTCACGTGCCGCAGGATGCCGGCCTCGAGATCGCGCTTGCCCTGATACGGATCGATGATCGAGCCGTCGTCGTCGAGTGCCATCGCGTTGATGGTCAGATCGCGCCGCGCGAGATCCTGCTCGAGCGTCACATCGGGCGCCGCGTGCGCGACGAAGCCTTTGTAGCCGGGCGCGGTTTTTCGCTCGGTGCGCGCCAGCGCGTACTCGTCCTGCGTTTCCGGATGCAGGAACACCGGGAAGTCCTTGCCCACCGGCCGGTAGCCCAGCGCCGTCATCTGCTCCGGCGTGGCGCCGACGACGACCCAGTCGCGATCGGTTTCAAGCACGGCATCAAGATCCCCGGTTTTGCGTCGCGCGCTGCCGAGCAGCTGATCGCGTACGAAGCCGCCGACTCGATACGCTTTCACCAGACGCTATCTCACGAGCCCGCATGACCGCGAGCGTGGTACGCGCGGCGCGGGGC
>JBGSWX010000051.1:0-2010 GCA_041751695.1 Burkholderiaceae bacterium
GCGGCGGGGGTAACGACGGACTTGTTTCCGAAGCAGATCGGATTGCACGCCGGCGGCGGCGATCTGCGATTGTCGCTCGACTATCACTTTGAGCCGGGCAGTGCGCGCGACGGCGTCACGCTGACGGTGCCACTGGTGGCGTTGAATCAAGTTGACCCTGATCAGTGCGAATGGCTTGTGCCCGGCATGCTGAAGGAGAAGGTGCATCTGTTGCTGAAGTCGTTGCAGCAGAAATTACGTCGTCAGTGCGTGCCGCTGCCCGAGTACGCGGCCGCGTTTATCGAGCGAGCCAAGCAGCGCAGCGAACGCTCGTTGATCGACGCGTTGATCGCGGATGTCCGCGCCGAGCGCGGCATCGTGTGCCAGCCAAGCGATTTCAAGCGCGAGTCTTTGCCGGTGCACTGGTTGATGAATTTCAAGATCGTTGATGAACACGCTCGCCAACTGGCGATGGGCCGCAACCTGGCGCACCTGAAAGCCGAGCTCGGTGGCGCAGCGCGCGCGACGTTCCAGCGCGCGGCCGAAAAAGACGCGAAGGTGGCCGAGGGATTGCTGGACCGGATCACCGAGTGGGATTTCGGCGAGCTTCCCGAGCTGCTCGAAATCCGGCGCGAAAGCCAGTCGCTGGTGGGGTATCCGGCGCTGGTCGATCAGGCAACGCATTGTTCGATCGAAGTTTTCGATACGGCCGATGAGAGCACCGCTGCGCACCGGGCCGGCCTGCGCCGATTATTTCGGTTGCAGTTGAGGGAACAAGTGAAGTTCCTGGAAAGGAGTCTGACCAGCTTGCAGATGGTGCAGGTGCGCGCGTCCACTGTCCCCGCGCTTGCGGCTGCGCTGCCCGGCTTTGAGGACCTGCGCGAGCAGATCGTGACCGCCGCACTCGATCGCACGTGTTTGATGACCCCACTCCCGGCCGATCGAGCGAGTTTCGAGGCGCGTAGGGATGACGCGCGTGGCCGGATCAGCTTGATCGCGCAGGAGATTGCGCGCCTGGTGGCGGCAATCGTCGAGGGGGCAGCGGCGATCCCGCGCAGGCTGCAGGCACTGAAGGCGTTTCCGCGCGCGGTCGGAGACATCGAGCAGCAAATGTCTCAGCTATTCATCACCGGCTTCATCGAGGCAACGCCGGCAGCGCAGCTTGCGCAGTTTCCGCGTTACCTCAAGGCGATCGAGGTGCGCATTGAGAAGATCAAGAACGATCCGGCGCGCGATGCAGCGCGAATGCACGAGATTGCCGGCCTGCAGGCGCCATGGCAGCGCGAGATCACCGCGCGCAAAGGTGCGGTCGATCCGCGACTCGTCGAGTTTCGCTGGCTGCTCGAAGAGCTGCGCGTGTCGCTATTCGCCCAGGAGCTGAAGACGCCAATGCCGGTGAGCGTCAAGCGATTGCAAAAAGTGTGGGAAAGCGCGTGCCGATGAGCACGCCGAACGCGCCCGGCTTGGTGTTCAGGTGGTGGATTTCGAATCGCGATTCGGACCGCGGCGCGGGCCGCGCTGATCATCCGGGCTTTTTTCGATATCGAAGCTGAACTCGCGCACCAGCTGGCCGTCGATGTAAACACGCATTTTGTGCGCGCCGATCGGATCGCCCGGCGCATAACGCCATTCGTTGGCGATAAAACCAAGCCGCGTTGGAATGATGCGTTCGGTCACCGCAGTCTTGCGATCCGGCGAAATCATGAAAACGCCCATCGCTTCGCCGGGGCCCCACGTGGGGGGTGCCTCGGGTAGTTCGAATTCTTCACGCCACACCACGGTGGGTTTGCTGGTCTTGAAAAGGATGTACCAGCCATAGGGTGCGGCGGGTATCGCAGGAAATTTGTCTGTTTCGTACAGCAGACGGCGGCCATTCGGGTCGGCGCCGAACACGCCGAACTGCGCGGTCACGACTTGCAAGTCTGCCGCGGTGAGCGGCATGGTCGCGGCGCGCGTCTTGATGTCGCCCGCGCTCGAAGGCACCTTCGCTGCGGTGTCTGATGGATTCTGAGACACGCAACCGGCGGCTAC
>JBGSWX010000052.1:0-2242 GCA_041751695.1 Burkholderiaceae bacterium
AGGCTCGCCTTTTTGCGCGTGATCGACGGTGTGAAGAACGCCTCGTGTTGATCATCCTTCAGCGGCTCTCCCTCGATGAAGTGAACTTGTTCATCGAGTACCGCGGCTTCGCCCGTCACGCCGATGTACTGCGTCGCTACGTACGGCAGCCAGACACGGTCATCGGTCATCGTCGTGCGAACGCCTTGCCCGCCTGGCGGCAACCACCAATGCTGCACGTCGCCCTCGGCGAACTGGCGCGATGCCGAGCGCAGCAGATGCTCGCGCGCGATGTCGGGCCGCGCGACCGCGAGTGCCATCACATCCTGCAGCTGATCGCGAAATCCGTAGGCGCCGCTCGACTGGTAATACGCCGAGCGCGCCCACACGCGGCACGACAGCGTCTGGTACAGAAGCCAGTCGTTGAGCAGGATGTCCAGTGCGCGGTCGGGCGTGCGTACCTGCACGGTATTCAGTAGGTCGCCCCAGTGCCCGGTGACTTCGGGCAGCACCGCGTCGAGATCGGCGGCGCGATATTCTTTTATCAGCGCCTGCGTGTCGGCGGGCGACGCCGCGTCGCCAAGCAGAATCAAGATTTCGATCTCGGCATTCGTTGCGAGCTCGATCCTCGTCTGCAGCGCGCCGCACGGGTCGATGCCTGCGCCCGCTGTTCCGGAAAGCGGCGCGCCGCTGCGCAGTGCAGCCGGGCGTTCAACTGAACCTTGACGGCCGAGGAACCCGGCGCGATCACCGGTGTGCGAACTTTGTCTGCCTCCGAGATCGAGGAATGCGATGCGCTCTACGAACTCCGCGCGCCAGGCATTGCGCGCGAATAATGCGCCGGTCGCGGCGTCGATCGAGGTGACGACAAACGGCGCCGGCGTTGTTCCATTCGGGCCGAGCGCCCACTCGACATACGCGGTGATCGATAGGCGCCGCGTGCGACCCGAACGATTGAAGAGCCGAAGCCGCGACAGCTTGATCGAGTCATCCAACGGCACGAACTGCAGCAGCGCAACCTCGACGCCGTACGCGGTGTGCTCGAAGCGGCTATAGCCTTTGCCGTGATGCACGCCGTACTTCACATCCGGTACACGAATCGGCGACGCGGTGGCGCTCCACACTTCCCCGCTGTCTTCGTCGCGCAGGTAGACGACTTCGTGCGGCGTGTCGCTGACCGGATCGTTCGGCCATGGCGTCAGCGGATTCTGCTGGCTGTTGATCGACCACGTGTAGCCACCGCCTTCGGCGGACACGATAAATCCGAACGACGGATTGGAAATGACGTTGATCCACGGCATCGGCGTGCAGTGATCGTCGTCAAGCGTGATTGCATATTCGCGCCCGCCCTGCGCGAAACCGCCGAGGCCGTTGTAGAACTCGAGCGACTCGGCGGCGGCGGCGGTCGCCGCTCGCGTGTTCGTGCGGTGAGTACTCGGCGAGCTCTTCGTGCCAGCCGGTTTGAGCGTTGCGGTAGCCGAGCGGCTCGCGCCGCCGCGCGAGGCGGCAGCATTGCGCTCATCGTCATCGGCGTACAGAACGACGCGCGCCGCAGCCAAGAGCCCGTCACGCAGCGCATCGGAGATTTCATTGTCGTGCAATGCGAACACGCTCGCCTTGGCGCCGTCGGAGTCGGCCTCGAACTCGCGCGTCTGCGTCTGCGCCAACGCTTGCAGCTCCGATTGAAGACGGCCTGCAGCGCGTTTGGCGGCGGTGTTCAAAACCACTACGTCAATGCCGAGTCGCTTCGAGCGCCAATAGGTTTGCGCTTTCAGCACATCGCTGACACGCTCGATTACCGCACCGCTGCCGACGCGAACCAGCACGATCGGCCGATCGCCGGATATGCCAGCGGTCCATAGCACCGGCGCGCCGCCGCTCGCACGCTCGAGCACGTCAGTCGATGCGCGCCACGCGGATTCGGCGTACAGCAAAGGACCCACCAGACGTTGAAAGGCCTCGGCCTGCGCGCCGTCGATACCAAGGCGTTGATGTTCGTTCGACGCTTGGCCGGCTGCCGCCTTCAGCGTGCGTTCTGGCGCATCGAGTGAGCGCAGTGGTTCGCAATGTGCAAGCGCACCGGCGCGCGAGTCAGCCACCACGGTCCAGAACGCGACGCTCACACGCGCGCCGGGTGCGACGCTGACACGGCGGCGGATGCTGAAGATCGGATCGAGCACGGTGCCGGAAGTATTCGACAGCGACGCACCCTGTATCGCAAGCGCGTTACGCAGCGTCCGGCCGCGCCCGATAAAACGCGCGC
>JBGSWX010000053.1:0-3343 GCA_041751695.1 Burkholderiaceae bacterium
CGAGGCTTTAAAACGGCTCAAGATCGGCGACGCCGATTCGGTCAAGCGCTTCAAGCGCACGGTCCGGCAGAACTTCGAGATCTTCCTGCGCTTCTCGCATCGCTACTGGTTTCACGAAATTTCGGAACAGGCGCAGGTGAAATCATTGTTCGATCTGACGGTCGATCATCTGAAGCTCGATGCGCTTTATGGTGAAGTCAAAGAGCGTATCTACAGCATGGATCAGTACCTCGACACCGACAGCGCACGGCGCCATACCAACACCGTGCTGCGCCTGACGGTGGTCACGACGTTTGGCCTGATCGGCACGATCACAACCGGCTTTATCGGCATGAATCTGATCGCCCTGACCGAAATTCCGCTGATCGAGAAAATCGTTTTCTTTCTGATCACCTTCCTCCCGATCGCATGGCTGACCTTCTACACCATCGTCAAGTCGCGGCGGCTGTCGGACTTCCTCGATGTGCTGTCCGATGAGAATGCGTCGGCACGCGACAAGCTCTTCGCGCTGCTCGACGTGTGGCGTAAGAAGAAGGTGATCGACGACTGAGGTGGTGCGTGGCGGCACGCTCGAAGTGGTTCACCGTGCACCGCTGGCTTGGCATCGGCCTCGGCGTCTGGTTTGCGCTGGTCGGCGCAAGCGGCGCGATCCTGGTGTTCGAAGACCCGATCGACGCGTGGCTTAACCCGCATCTGTTGACGAGCCCGGCGCGCGGTCCGCATTTGAGCGCGCAAGTCATCGTAGAGCGCGCCCAAGCGCAGTTTCCGCTCGGCCTGGTCGAGAAGATTCGATTTCCGGTCGCCGGCAGCGAGGTGTACCGGCTCACAGTACGCGCAAAGCCGCGCCGGGTCGGGGCGGAGCGCATCGAAGCGATGTTCGACCCGGTCAGCGGTGCGCACCTGGGCGCTCGCTCGCTGGAAGCGCTCAGCGTGAGCGCGCCCGACCTGCTGCGCACGCTGTACGAATTTCATCGCAACGTACTGCTCGGCAACGCGGGCTCGAACATCGTCGGCATCGCTGGCCTGCTGCTGTTGACTTCGGCGGTCACCGGCTTCGTCTTGGCCGCGCCGCGCACGCGCGCGGCACTCAAACGCATCGTGTGGATCAACCCGCGCACGTCGGCCACCCGCATCGCGTTCGACGTACACCGCTCGACCGGCATCGTGTTCGCCATCACGCTGCTGCTGGCCACGGTGACCGGCGCCACGCTCGTCTACGTGAACTACGTGCGCGATCTCGTCAGCGTCTTTTCCAAAGTCGCGTCGTTCCCCACGGTGCCGTGGCAGCCGCAGGACGCGCTCGAGCCGCTGCAGCTCGACCGCGTCATCGCTGGCGTGAAGAGCCGCTTTCCCGAACACGAGCTGCTCGAAGTGCACGGCTCGCCGCGTCAGATGGCCGGCCATCTGTATTACCTGAGGCGGCCGGGCGACGTGCATCGACTCGGCGACACGATCGCATGGATCAATCCGCTCAGCGGCGAAATGATGATCGAGCGCAGTCCGCGCACGCGCACCGCGGGCGAAGGCTTCATGCACTGGCTGTTTCCGCTGCACAGCGGCACGGCTTTTGGAACCGTCGGCCAGGTCGCGATGTCGGCGACCGGGGTCGTGCCGCTACTGCTTGTCTTCACTGGACTGTGGGTGTGGCTGCGCAAGCGGCGCGGGGAACGCATTTCACGCGAGCGCCAGCTCGTACGTAACTCGGCTCGCCTTCGACCCGCGAGCACGCAATCACGCGTCGGCGCTCCGGAAGGATGAATGCGCGGCTGCGCATAGATGTGGCAAAGTCATGCTGCGATTGCATTGCCCGGAGCGAGTCCTGCGGATGAATCGAAAGGCCTGGTGGGCGACAGCGCTTTTGTTGGCGGTAGTCGCCGTTGCCGTTTTGACGCTAACGCTGACCGCCGCGCCCGACGGGCCGATGACCGAGGCGCGTGAGCGCGCGAGCGGCTTCGCGCAGACGCTGCTGCAACTGGCTGAGCCGCAATCGGTGAGTGCCGCCGCAGAGCTGAAACCGGGCGAAGTCGAGTTGTGCGATTACGGCCGCGTCAATCTGCGCGAAGATGACGAGATGCCGGCGACGGTACGCGCCGATGCCGCACTCGCGCTGGATCGCGCCGCTGCCGAACTTATGGCAAGCAGTATCGACCGCGATCGCGCGCTCGGGCTCAAGCTGCGCATGGTCGCGGCGGTCAAGCCCCTCCAGGACCGCGCGCTGCAGCAACAGCCCGACTGCCTGACCAATGCCAGCTGCACCTCCCGGCTTGACGATGTCAGCGCGAGTGCCGCGGCGCCGTGGGTGGAGTCAATGGCGAAACTGGCACTGACCACAAGCGATGCGAACGCCTATGCGCAGGCGTTTCAGGCGTGCAGTAAAGGCGATTCATCCAAGCGCGCTGCCTCCTGCAAATTGCTTTCGCCCGACCGCTGGGCGCAGCTCGACCCGCACAACGCCGCCCCGTGGCTTTACGTGGCGAGCGCAGCGCACGAACGGAAAGATGTGGCTGCGGTGGAGCAGGCGGCGTACAAGATTGCAACGTCGCGCGTGTCCGACATCCGCTGGGGCTCCGATTACGCGGCGATGCAATCACACGCAATCGCCGAGCAGCCACGCTACACGCGAATCGCCGCGTCGGTCCACATCGTAGGCATCAGCGCCGCGTCTCCGATACCGAAATATCAGTCTTTAGTCTCTCTATGCGCGCGCGACCTGATGAACGATGACAACCGCCGCCGATTGTGCAGCGACATGGGCGAAATGTTTGTACAGCGCGATACGTCGCTTATCGGTTTTTCCGTCGGCATCGCACTTGGAGAGCGCGCCGGTTGGGACCGCGAACGCATTGCGAGCCTGCGCGACGAAAGGGAAGCGCTGACATCGATGCACGTAGTAGCGCTTGGCGGGGAACGCCTGCTTAGTTGCGGCTGGTTCGAAAAGTTCGACGCCTGGTCACGCGATGTTGCACGCCACGGCGAGATGGGCGCAGCGCGCGCGCGCATCAAGGCGAGCGGCCGAGACATCGCAGAGCTTGCGCAGGACCGGCGCGAGCAAACAAGGCGGATCGATGCGGAGGTCAACGCGCTCGACGAGGCAGACGGCGTCGGCAAGGCGCCGCTTGTGGCTTCACCCTTGAGAAACTAGCGGCTCACGCAGCCGCCGGCGCCCTAGCGGCACCGTCGTCGGCCAACTCGTCGACGCTCGGCAACACGCGCGTGGTGCGAATGATCGGCTGACGCCATGCGGCCAGCGCTAGCAACAGCCCCGCAACGCCGGCAAATACCAGCGCGGAACGCAAGCCGTAGTGCTCGCCGAGCCAGCCACCGAGCAGCGCACCCGGCCCCG
>JBGSWX010000054.1:0-3973 GCA_041751695.1 Burkholderiaceae bacterium
TAGTTCTCGATCATCATGGCGACGATCCCCTGGTCAAGTCCAAAACGGCCCGGTGAGACCCATGCGCGCGAATTCTCGCCGGCAAGAGTCGGATTAAAACTGCTCGCATATTGCTGGCCGACGCGCATCTCCGGATAACGCTGGGCCATCGTTCGCATCGCCGGCAACACGATCTCGGGTGCGAACGGCAGCGATGCGAGCGCGGCCCATCCCGCGAGCGTTCCGTCGTCGGGACCGTAAGGGACCCCGCGCGCTGCATAACCAAACAGGCTGCGCCGCTCATTGCCGACGTCTGGATCGTCATCGCTCGGACCATCGCAGGCAGTGAACCCCCAGCAGTCCTCGTCGTAGCCGTCGAAGCTGCGTGGATTGCGGCGCGCGTATTCGCGCTGCACTTGGGTCGCGCGCCGGCTGTTTTCGAAATAGTCGCAGCGTTTTTCACGCATGAAGCGATCGGCAATGCCGCGCAGATCGATCCATGCGTGCGAGAACTGATGGACGAACAGCGGGCCCGCGTACAGAAAGTCGTGTCCGTACAGGTTTTCCCATTGATAGGTCGCGGTCCAGCCTTGATAGCAGGCTTCGTCGGGCGGATGCGTCGGGGATCCCAGTGCCAGTATGTACATCACGATCGCCTCGCTGTAGCCATCCCAGCAGTAGTTCAGAAATCCGCTTTCGGGTTTCCAGCCGTGGCTCAGGGTGCGATTGCCGTTTTGTGCCCAGTGCCAGTCGATACGGCGATACAGCGCATCGGCGAGCTCGCGCAGCTCCGCTTCCTGCGGTGCGCTGGCAGTGAAGTACATCCTGGCCGTCAGCACCCCTGCAATCAACAGCGCGGTGTCGATCATCGACAACTCCGAGCCCCACACGCGCAGGCCAGATTGCATGTCGAGGAAGTGAAAGTAGAAGCCCTTGTAGCCGGTGGCGTCGTGACTTCCGCTTTGGTCACTGGCGTGAAAGAAGCGCAGCGCGGCGAGCGTGCATGTGATGGCGTCGGCGCGCGCCATCCAGCCACGCTCGACCGCAATCGGATAAACCGAGAGCGCAAACCCGACCACCGCGATGCTGCAGGGCGAATTGGCACGCGACGTATCGGCGACCAGTCCATTGGCCGGGTTCACCGCTTGCTGAAAGTAGCTGAATGCGGCGCTCTGCAGCGCATCCAGCAGGGCCTCATCGGTCGATGATGTATTAACCACAATTCATAAACAATTCATAACGTTTGCGGCGCAATGGTCCGCATAGGTGGTGAATCCACTGCGCGAGTACACAGGGCGACGAGATTTCAGCTTACGTGTAATGCTTCCGAACCAGAAGCTTACTAACCCATAAGGAAAAGCCAACGGACGGAGCTTGGGAGCTGTTTCAAGAAACACGTATGCGTGCGCAACTGCTGTCAAACGGCCGCTACACGGTGATGCTGACCGCCGCCGGCTCAGGCTTCAGCCGCTGGCGCGAGCTTGCGGTCACACGCTGGCGCGAAGATCCGACGTGCGACTACTGGGGAAGCTACGTTCTGCTGCGCGAGGTTGACAGCGCCGCCTGGTCGGCGGGCATGCAGCCGTGCGGCGGCGCGCCCGATGAATACACGGCGAGCTTGTCCGACGCCTGCGCGCGAATCGTTCGGCGCGAAGGTACTCTTGAAACCACGCTCGAAGCCGCGGTCGCGAGCAGCGTCGATGCTGAGCTGCGTCGGCTGACGATCGTCAACCACGGCGCTGCCGCCCGCACGCTTGAAGTCACTTCGTACGCCGAGCTCGTGCTCGGCTCGGCTTCATCCGACGCCTCGCATCCGGCGTTCTCGAAAATGTTCGTGCAGACCGAAGCGGTCGTCGATAGCGGCGGGATTTTGCTTGCAAATCGTCGCCAGCGCGCGCGTAACGATCCCGACGTGTGGGCAGCCCACTTCGCAACCGGTGATGGGCGGGCCGGCGCGTTCCAGTTCGAAACCGATCGTGCGCGCTTTCTCGGCCGCGGTCGCACCTTGCGCAGCGCTCTTGCAATGCAAGGCGCGCCGCTGTCGAACACTGCCGGCACCGTACTCGATCCAGTTTTCGCCATTCGTCGCCGTGTCATTGTTGCGCCGGGCGCGCGGGTGCGAGTGGAGTTCTGGACCGTGGTGGCCGACTCGCGCACCGAGGTGTTGGCGTCGGCCAAGCGGCTGCGTGCGCCCGATGCGGGCGAGCAGACGCTCGAGGTGGCTGCCAGGCATGCGTCGAACGAACATCAACGCCTCGGTATCGACAGTGAGCAGGCCGAGGCGTTTCAACGTCTGGTGGGTCCGTTGCTGTATGCGGACTCTGCGTGGCGCGCATCGACCGACGTGCTCGAGCGCGCGAGCGGCGGCGCGCCGGTGCTATGGGCCGCGGGTATATCCGGCGATCGGCCGATCTTGCTGGTTCGCGTCGGCAACGATGCCGTGATCGAGCGTGTCAGCGATGTGCTGAAAGCACAAGAGTATTGGCGCTCAAAGCGGCTCGGCGTCGACGTGGTGATTTTGAACAACGCCGCCAAGCGCTCTGCAGGCCGCCTTCAATTGAAACTGCAAGCGCTGCTGCAGACGCAGACGCGCGAGTTCGAGGCGGACTCCGACGGCGTCAGGGCGAGCGTGTTCGCATTGCGCGGGAGTGAAATCTCCGACGCGCTGCGTGATGGACTTGCGGCGGCAGCACGCGTGGTGCTGAACGCCGATAACGATGAGCACAATGCCGCTGCCGCTCGCGGCGAGAGCCGCCAGGCGACCGCAACGCTTGCTCCGGTTGCCACGCCGAGTTCGCGCTCCACTCTTGGCAAGACCAAGCGCGCAGCGGCCGCCGCCGCGGAGCCGCTCGAGTTCTACAACGGCATCGGCGGTTTCGCGCAGGGCGGGCGCGAATATGCAATCACGCTTGACGACGATCACTGCACGCCGATGCCGTGGATCAACGTGATTTCCAATCCGTCGTTCGGATTTATCGTGTCGGCCGAAGGCGGTGGCTACACGTGGTCGATCAACAGCCAGCAGAATCCGCTGACGCCATGGCCGAACGATCCGGTTAGCGACACGCCGCACGAAGTCGTGTATCTGCGCGACGAAGACAGCGGCGAGGTGTGGAGTGCCACTGCGTCGCCGATTCGCGTAGCCGACGTGAAGTACAGCGTGCATCATGGAAAAGGTCATAGCCGCTTCGAACACACCGCGCACGGCGTCGAGGTTGCTCTGCTGCAGTTCGTGCCGTCGGATGACTCGATCAAGCTATCGCGGCTTCAGCTCTTCAATCGTTCGGGTCGCAGGCGGCGGCTGTCGATCACCGCGTACGTCGACTGGGCGCTCGGCCCGAATGGAACAACGCCGGCGCCGTTTGTCGTCACGTCGATCGACGCCGCGACCGGCGCGTTGTTTGCGCGAAATCCCTGGCGCGCCGAATTCGGTGAGCGCATCGCATTCGTCGATCTCGGAGGCCGGCAAAGTTCGCACACGGGTGATGGCGCCGAGTTTCTCGGTCATCACGGCGCGGTCGAATCTCCGGCTGTACTGCGCAGCAGCGCACCACTTTCCGGAACAGTAGGCGCAGGCATCGATCCGTGCGGAGCGCTGCAGACGCAGATGGAGCTCGCGACGGATTCCGAGATCGAAATCGTGATCCTGCTCGGCGATGCGCCATCGCCCGCGGGCGCGCAGGCGCTGATAAAAAAATATCGCGCCGCCGATCTCGACGCGGTGCTGCACGAAGTCACCGGGCAGTGGAGCGACCTACTGAATACCGTGCAGGTACGCACGCCCGACCGCGCACTGGACATCCTGCTCAACGACTGGCTTCCGTATCAGACGCTGTCATGCCGCGTGTGGGGGCGCTCGGCGTATTACCAGTCGAGCGGCGCCTACGGATTTCGCGATCAGTTGCAGGATGTGATGGCGCTCGCGGTGGCGCGGCCCGACATCGCGCGCGAGCATCTGCTGCGCTCGGCATCGCGCCAGTTCGCCGAGGGCGAC
>JBGSWX010000055.1:0-2827 GCA_041751695.1 Burkholderiaceae bacterium
AGCGCTGATATCTGCGGGTTGATCGACACACCGCCGTAAATGATCGCCGCGCTGGCCTTGCTGTGCTTGCCGTACTCGCGCACGCTCTCGCCGACTTGGGCTGCGAGCTCGCGCGTGGGCGTCAGAATCAGAACGCGGACCGGCTTGCGTGATTTGCCGTTCATCGCAGCGGGCTGCGTCGCCAATCGCTGCAAGATCGGCAACACGAAGCCTGCTGTCTTGCCGGTGCCCGTCTGCGCGCCGGCGAGCAGGTCGCCGCCGCTCAGCACGGCGGGAATCGCCTGCTGCTGAATCGCAGTAGGCGTGGTGTAGCCCAGTTCGGTAACGGCGCGAACCAGTGCCTCGGACAAGCCGAGGGCTTCAAATGACGAATTCAAAATGATCTCCTGAGCACGGCCTGGGGCGACACCAGAGGTATCGCAGAACCGGTTCAGGCAAATGCGAACACTACAAAAGTTCGGGGAGTATTTGGTTTAACAACAAACCACAACCGCGAGGGGAGGGTGCGAACCGGAACACACAGCACCGCAATCCGAAGCGAATGATACACGCGGTGCGATACTCTGCGCCGCTTGTCTTAGCCCTCATTTGCTCCCTCTTTTCGTAGATTCAATGGCTCAGTACGTCTATTCGATGATCCGCGTGGGCAAAGTCGTTCCGCCCAAGCGCGAAATCCTGAAAAATATTTCCCTCAGTTTTTTCCCCGGCGCCAAGATCGGCGTGCTCGGCTTGAACGGCTCCGGCAAATCGACCTTGCTGCGGATCATGGCCGGATTGGACAAGGAAATCGAAGGCGACGCGGTGGCAATGCCGGGCATCAAGATCGGATATCTACCGCAAGAACCGGTGCTTGACGCGACGACTACCGTCAAGCAGGAAGTTGAAGCGGCGCTTGGAGAATCGCTGCAGGCGAAACAGAAGCTCGACGAGATCTATGCCGCGTACGCCGAGCCCGACGCCGATTTCGATCAGCTCGCCGCCGATCAGGCCAAGTACGAAGCGATCCTGGCGACGACCGGCCAGGACACCGAACATCAAATGGAAATCGCGGCCGACGCATTGCGTTTGCCGCCGTGGGACGCAGTCCTGGGTACGCTATCGGGCGGCGAGAAACGGCGTGTCGCGCTGTGCAAGCTGCTGTTGTCGAAGCCCGACATGCTGCTGCTCGACGAGCCGACCAACCATCTTGATGCCGAAAGCGTCGACTGGCTCGAGCAGTTCTTGCTGCGCTTTCCTGGCACGGTGGTGGCGGTCACGCACGATCGCTACTTTCTCGACAACGCGGCCGAGTGGATTCTCGAGCTCGATCGCGGGCGCGGCATTCCGTACAAAGGAAACTATTCCGCGTGGCTGGAACAGAAAGAAGAACGTCTCGAGCGTGAATCGAAGCAGGAAGACGCGCGCGTGAGGACGATGAAGTCCGAGCTCGAGTGGGTGCGGCAGAACGCGAAGGGCCGGCAGGCCAAGAGCAAGGCGCGTCTGGCGCGCTTTGACGAGCTATCGTCGTACGAGCATCAAACGCGCAATGAAACGCAGGAAATTTTCATTCCGGTCGCCGAGCGCCTGGGCGATAAGGTGATCGAATTCGACGGCGTGTCCAAGGGTTATGGCGATCGGCTGCTGATCGATAACCTGACGTTCAGCGTGCCGGCGGGCGCGATCGTCGGCATCATCGGTCCCAATGGTGCGGGCAAGTCGACGCTGTTTCGGATGATCAGCGGCAAGGAAAAGCCCGACACCGGCGAGATTGTCATCGGCCCGACAGTGCGCTTGGCGTCGGTCGATCAGTTTCGCGATGCGCTACCGAACGACAAGAGCGTGTGGGACGCGGTGTCGGGCGGTCTCGACATCATCACGGTCGGAAAATTCGAGATGGGATCGCGCGCGTATCTGGGCCGGTTCAACTTCAAGGGTGGTGATCAGCAGAAGATCGTCGGCAACCTGTCGGGCGGCGAGCGCGGACGACTTCACTTGGCGAAGACGCTGCTGGCCGGCGGCAACGTGCTGCTGCTCGACGAGCCTTCGAACGATCTCGATGTCGAAACATTGCGCGCTCTGGAAGAAGCGCTGCTCGAGTTCGCCGGCACGGTGCTCGTGATCTCGCACGACCGCTGGTTTCTCGACCGCGTTGCGACCCATATTCTGTCGGCGGAAGATGATTCGCAATGGAGCTTCTTCAACGGCAACTATCAGGAGTACGAAGCGGATAAGAAACAGCGCCTGGGCGAAGAGGGCGCGCGGCCGCATCGCTTGCGCTATAAGCCGTTGATGAGACGGTGATCGGTGAGGGCACGCCAGTGAACTCTACGGTGATGCAATCGACAGCGTGGCGTGGCTGGTGGGCGTTGACGCTGATCGCTGCGGCGATCCTGATGGTGACAATGGGGGTGCGGCAGTCGCTCGGCCTGTTCGTCTCGCCCATTAATACGACGACCGGCCTCGGCATCGTCACGATCAGCTTTGCAATGGCGGTCGGGCAATTCGTGTGGGGAGCTGTGCAGCCGATCGCCGGCGCGCTGGCCGACCGCTACGGGCCGGCCCGCGTACTCGCCGGCTGTATCTTGGTGCTCGCGCTGGGCAGCGCGCTGACGCCGTTTATCACCAGCGGGTTCGGCCTGGTGCTGACGCTCGGCATCTTGTTTTCAGCGGGTTCGGGCGGCGCCGGCCTCTCGGTATTGATCGGCGCCGCCTCGCAACGCGTGCCGGCCAATAAGCTTGGCACTGCTTCAGGCGTCATCAATGCCGGTGGCTCGTTCGGTCAATTTGTATTCGCACCCTTGCTTCAAAAACTGATCAGCGCATTTGGCTGGGCCGGCGCGATGTGGTC
>JBGSWX010000056.1:0-5069 GCA_041751695.1 Burkholderiaceae bacterium
GCTCGCCACGCTGCTCGAGCGCGCACCCGGATTCACAGCCGTGATCGGTGGTAACGACCCGCTCGCGATCGGCGCGCTGCTCGAATGCCGCGCGCGCGGCATCGACGTGCCGCGTGAGATGTCGATCGCGGGCTTCGACGACATCGAGCTTGCGGCTGAGCTCGCACCGGGGCTCACCACGGTGCAGGTGCCGTCAGCAGACATCGGACGCGCGGCGGCCGAGCGCTTGCTCGCGCGCATCGCAGGTAAGCGCGTGCCGCAATTGAAGGAGATGGCGGCGCCTCTGATTGTGCGTGGGACCACGGCGCCGCCACTTGGGCGGTAGCCACCCTCACTCATCCGACTGATCACGCAAGCAGAACGCCGATAGACACTCCAACCAGCAGCAGCAGCGTGAGCCGGCGGAACCGAGTCTCGTCCAGGCGCGCAAACAAACGCTGCCCGCAAAGCAGGCCCACGTAGTACGCGGGCGCCAGCCACACTGAGGTCCTGCCGGCGCGCGCATCGAAAAGGCCCTGGTGCCACAGGACGGCCACCCCCACCAACGACGTTACTGCGATGTAGAGCGTCAAATTGGCGCGCGTGGTTTCAATCGGGGCCGGACCGGAAAGCAGATAGAGGATTACAGGAGGGCCACCAATACTGGTTGCGCCGATCATGGCGCCGCTGACCGCGCCCAGGCTCACCGACGTTGCAAGCCTTGGATGACCGGCATAACGCCAACCGCGCAAAAGAATCAGCGCAAACACGATGACCGTGACAGCGATCACGCGGCGGATCAGCTGCGGATCAGTGTTGACCAGCACGAATGCGCCGACTGGCACGGTCGCGCAGGCCGCCAAAATAATGGCGCCGATCACACGCCACTGCACGCGACGCCATGTCTGCAGCAGCATCGGCGCCGCGGCCACGGATTCAAGCAGAAGCACGACGGGAACCGCGACTTGCGGGCCAAGCAGCAGCGCGAGCGGCGGCGCTGCCACCATGGCGCCGCCGAAGCCGGTAATGCCGCGCACTACACCGGCAATTGCGGCGATCACTGCAGCTGTAATCAGCGTTAGCAGATCCACGCGAAGTTCAAGGCATACAGCACGCCAAATCGGGCCGCTAGGCGGAAATCGTCATGTCGGTGCCCGCGAACCGGATGCGCGCGTAATCGATGTCCGATCGATTCGCAAGAAAGCCGACCAGCTCGGTCAACGGTGTAGTTCGGAAGCGGCATTCCGGCGTGGGATCGCGCAGCGGCTCAATCAGCTTGCGGTCGTAGAACGCCGCGAGCAGTAGGTCTTCGTCACTCGCCGCAGATCCGAGCTCGGCGCGCAGACGCGGAATCGCGGGTTGGAGATGAGCTGCCGGCGCCCCGGTCACGTACTCGGAGGGATCGATGTCCGCTCGCTCGAGGAATTCATCCGATGGCCTCGCCGCCAGGCGGCCGTAATAGCCCCGCGCGTATTTTCGAACTTCATCGGGAATCGTCTTATAGCGCTCGCCCTGCACTACGTTGATCGTCGCTTGCGTCACGATGTACTGCGCAAACGGACTGACGAGGATCGGATAGCCGAGGTCACGCCGCACGCGCGCCACTTCCTCGAGAAGCTCGGGCATTCGGTGCCCGAGCTTCATCGCGTCCAGCTGGGAGTGCAGGTTTGAGATCATGCCGCCGGGAATCTGATGCTCATAGAGAGCGGCGTCGTACGACGCAATCTCGCCGCGCGGCTTGCCCTGGCGCTCGCTCACCCAATGGAAGTAGCTCGCCACTTCCGCCAGAGCCTCGTCGTTCATAGACGTGGTGCACCCAAGCCGGCGCGCCCGAGCGAGCACGTCTTCGGTTGCCGGCAACGATGCGCCGTTGGCCAGCGGCTCGGTGGCGGTATAGCCGAAGCGGAAGCCACTTTGAATTGCGATTTCGTAAACCTCAGGCGCCAGGCCCGACTGGCAATGCGAGTGCAGCTGCACGGGAATGCTGCCAGCGGTGTGCACGACTGCATGAAAAAGCGTGCGCCCTCGCTCCGGCGTCAGCAATCCGGTCGGATCCTTGATCGAGATGAAATCGGCAGCGAGCGCCACCAGCTCGCGCGTGCGCTCGACGTAGTAGGCATCGGTATGCACCGGCGACAGCGTGTACGTCATCATCGCGTTGACCTTCATCCCGGCCGCGTGTGCCGAGCGCACCGACGATTCGATGTTGCGGTTGTCGTTAAGCGCGTCGTACACCGTCAGCACCTTGACGCCGCGCCGCGCCAGCACCTGCGAGTTCAGCGCCACGATGTCGTCGGGAAACAGCTCGAACGTGTAAAGACTCTGGGCGCGGGTCAGCGCGTCGCACGGTGTGGCAAGGTGTTCGCACAACAGACCGACCCGCTCCCACGGATTTTCGTGTAGGTAGCGCACGCACACGTCGAACACCGCGCCGCCGAGAATGTTGATGTATGCGTATCCGGCCCGGTCGATCGCACCGAGGATCGGCGTCATCATCGCGGTGGTCATGCGCGTCGACCACAGGCACTGGTGCGCGTCGCGCAGAGTGACGTCGATAAAGTCGAAGCGCCTGGCCTCGTCCGACGGAATGTCGCGTGGATTCATGTATTCCTCGCTATCTTGGTCGCAGCACGATCAATGGCTGTTCCGCTTCCACCGATGCCTCGTCGTTGACCAGTATCTGCACCACGGTGCCGTTGACGCCGGCGGTAATCGAGTTCATCAGCTTCATCACCTCGATAATGCACACGACCGTGTCTGGCTCGACCGTTTGACCCACCTGCACGAACGGCGCTGCACCGGGTGATGGCGCGTGATAGAAAGTTCCGATCATCGGCGCGCGGACGAGTACGGTGCCGTCCTGCCACGTCGCGGGCTCGCTGGGCGGAGCCAAAGTGGTCGCAGCCTCGCGCGGGTTTGCGATCGGAATATTTTCGCTCCCTGATTCAGCGGCAGCTGGAGACGACGATGCCGATGCTGACGCGCCTGGCCTGCGCCGGCGCAACTCGACCTCGATGTCTCCTACCTTCAAGCGGAACTCGGAAAACTGCTCCGCGGACTTGATCAGTTGAACGATGCGTAACAGGTCTTCGTAGGTGAGGTGTTCGTGAGCCAACCGAATCTCCGCATTACTGACGCGCGCCGTATTCGATGCCGTCGCCTTTACATCTTTGCACGCTGGTGCACCATAGAGCAATAATGGGGCGTTCGCATAAACGAAGGCACGAGCGCATGACGCAGCCGGTCATCATCACAGTCGCGATTACCGGGGCGGTACCGCGCAGGAAGGACAATCCCGCCGTGCCGGTGACTCCCGAGCAGCAGATCGAGTCGACGCACGAGGCATTCGAAGCCGGCGCAGCGCTGGTTCATGTGCACGTGCGCAATCCGGACGAGTCGCCCGGCTCGGATCCCGAGCTCTACGGTCGTGTGCAGGACGGCGTACGCAAGCATTGCCCCGGCATGATCGTGCAGTTCTCCACCGGCGGGCGCGGACGCGAACAGGAAAAGCGCGGCGCGATGCTTAGCCTGAAACCGGACATGGCATCCCTTGCGACCGGTTCGGTGAACTTTCCTGTTGGAATCTACGAGAACCCGCCGGACTTTGTGGAGAAGCTCGCACAAACGATGCTCGACAACGGCATCAAACCTGAAATTGAAGTGTTCGACCTGGCGATGCTGTACAGCGCTGCGAATCTGGTCAAGAAGGGGCTGATCAAGCAACGACCGCACGTGCAGTTCGTGCTCGGTGTGCCCAACGCAATGCCCGCACGTCGCTCGATCTTCGATTTTCTGCGCTCCGAGCTCGCCGCCGTATTGCCCGACGCCACGTGGGTGGCGGCGGGCATCGGGCGCCATCAATGGGAAGTCAATCAGTGGTGCCTCGAGGCTGGCGGGCACTGCCGCACCGGGCTCGAAGACAACCTGCGCATCGAGCCCGATCGGCTGGCGGCGAGCAACGCCGAATTGGTCGGCAAGATCGCCGCTGCGTGCGAGCGCTACGACCGGCGGCCCGCGACCGCGACAGAAGCGCGCCAGATTCTTGGGCTGGGTGCGCGTCATTGATGGATCTGAAGTTCGCTGACAAGGTTGCGCTGGTCACCGGTGCGGGCAGCGGAATCGGCGCCGCGATTGCCGCGACGCTCGCTCAGCACGGATGCAACGTTTACGTTGCAGACAGCAATGCTGCTGCCGCCGCCACAGTTGCGGCCCAGTTTCGTGAACGCGGGTATTCGCTGGCACTGGATGTTGGCAATGCCACCGAAGCGGCAGCCGCCGTCGATCACATCGTGCGTGAGCGCGGGCGAATCGACATTGTGGTGAACAACGCAGGAATTCTGAAGACCGGCTCGACTCTCGACGCGTCGATCGCGGACTGGGATGAAGTCTGCCGTGTCAACCTGTCGGGAGTGTTTTACTGCTGCAAAGCAGTGCTCGCGCCGATGGTGGCGCAGCGCTACGGCAAGATCATCAACATTGCTTCCGTTTCGGCAATGAAAGGCGGTGGCTCATTCGGCAACGTCCTTTATGGCGCCACCAAGGCGGGTGTTGTCGCGCTGACCAAGGGTCTTGCGCGCGAGCTGGCGCCGCACGGGATCAACGTCAACGCAGTGGCCCCGGGCGTGGTGGAAACCGGCATGACGAACTCACTGCTCACACCAGAACGCCGCAAGAGCGTGATCGCCGGAATCCCTCTCGGACGCTTTGCCTCCACCGGTGATATCGCCAGCGTCGTCGCGCTTCTCGCTTCCGACGTTCTTGGCTATGTCACTGGCGAAACGATCGTGGTCGACGGCGGATATCTGACGCGCTGAATTTATCGCCAGAGATTCAGCGCCGCGCAAACCGCTGCGCCATCAGCGCCACGGTGATTCCAAGCAGAATGGCCCACTCGAGCGACCACGTCACGGTTGCGACGGCAGTGACAAGGAGCGGCCAGCGCTGGCCCGGCTCCTCGCGCCAGATGCGAACGATCTCGCGCCGATCGATCAATCCCCAGGCAACGAGAAACAGCAGCGCGGCGATCACGGCGAACGGCAGATACTGCGCCAGCGGTGCAACGAAAAAAAGAATCGCAACCAGAAAGAGCG
>JBGSWX010000057.1:0-4117 GCA_041751695.1 Burkholderiaceae bacterium
ATACCCGGCTTCTTCCCGCTTTGGCAGAAGGACGATCGCACGTGGATCGAGGTGGCGCCCGAGCAGATGGACAAGCCGTTTTTCCTGTCGATCAACATGAGCCGCGGCATCGGCGAGCGCGGACTGTTCGCCGGACTGATGGGATCCTGGTATGCGACCGGCGGCGAATACGTCGGGCAGTTTCGCAAGGCCGCCGGCAACGTGCAGCTGCTGGCGAAGAACACCACTTTTATCGCGCGCGCCGGCTCGCCGGAAGAGCGGGCGGTGAAGAACGCATTTTCAGACAGCCTGATGGGCTCGGCGCCGATCGTGAGCGCGCCTCATCCGGAGCGCAAGTCGGTTTTGATCGACGCCAATTCGCTGCTGATGACCGATATGCCGCGCGCTTCGCACGTGATCGAGCGCGTGTATCGCAACTCGTTCCAGTTCGATGCTCGCAACTCGTTTATCCAGTCAGCCAAGACCAACGATGAGCGCACGGTGTTCGACGTCACCGCGCATTACGCGCAGCCGAGAATTCCCTTGCCTGCTCCGGCGTCGCCCATGCCCGGCGCGATGCCCGCACCGTTCTACCCGCCACCGATCGTTCTCGAAGACCCGCGCAGCCTGTTCCTCGGATTTTTGTACACGTTCAGCAAGCTTCCTGACAATCCGATGCGGCCTCGGCTGGCAGATTCACGCATCGGGCACTTCGGCACCGCCAAAGTTAATTTTAGCGACGATTCGAAGTACCTTCCGGTGCGCTGGTACGTGAATCGCTGGCGGATGGAGAAAAAGGACCCGAGCGCCGACATTTCTGAGCCGGTCAAGCCGATCACGTTCTATCTCGGCAACGAAATTCCGGAGAAGCATCGCGAGCCGATCCGGCAAGGCATCCTTGAATGGAACAAAGGGTTTGAGCGCATCGGTTTCAGGAACGCGATTGTCGTCAAGCAGCAACCCGATGACGCCGACTACGACCTCGGCGAGACGCAGTACTCGTCCGTGCGCTGGATGGCGACGTCAACGCCGTCGTTCGCTGCGATCGGCCCGTCGCAGGTCGATCCGCGCACCGGCGAGATTCTCGACGCCGATATCGGCTGGGACTCGAACGCAGTGCGCGATATTCGCGCGTTCAAGAGTGAAGGCCTGGTCACCTACGCGCCGATGTACGACGCGGCCTCCGGCGAGCTCAATGCGTCCGCGCTCGGTCTCGGTCACAGTCACGGCCGCTACTGCAACCACTTCGAACACGCCTCGCGCGAGGTCAGCTTTGCGCTGGCATTGCTCGAAGCGCGCGGCGAGTTCGATGCCGACAGCCCGCAGGCGGATCAACTGGTATTTGACTACTTGAAAGATGGCACGATGCACGAGGTCGGCCACACGCTGGGCCTGCGCCACAACTTCCGCGCGTCGACGGCGGTTAGCCAGCAGCAGGCGTCCGACCGGACATACGCGGAAAAAAATGGGCTGACGGGTTCCGTGATGGAGTACACACCGGTCAACATCGCCCTGAAGGGCGAACGGCAGGGTGCCTACTACACGCCGACGCTGGGCGCTTACGACTATTGGGCGCTCGAGTACGCCTACAAGCCGTTCAGCGCCGAGCAGGAGGCAGTGGAGTTGGCAAAGATCGCTGCGCGCTCCAACGAGCCGCAGCTTGCGTTTGCAACCGACGAAGACATCGGTGTTGCGATCGATCCGATGGTCAACCAGAGCGATCTGGGGAGCGACCCGCTCGCGTTCTTCAAGCGCCGGATGAAGCTGTCGCAGGAACTGTGGCAGCGGCTCGAACAGCGTCCGATGTCGAGCGGTGAAAGCTATTCGGTATTGCGCCGCCGTTTCCTGACCGGCTTTGTTCAGATGGGATATGCAATGGGCACGGCGGCCAAGTACGTCGGTGGCTCCGAGCTGGTCAACGATTATGCGGGCACTTCGCGATTGCCGGTGACGCCGATCGGTGCCGCAAAGCAACGCGAAGCGTTGACCCTGATTGCCGATGGCTTGCTGCGCAGCGATAGTTTCAAAGTGTCCCCGGAGTTTCTGCGCAAGCTGGTCACCGAGCGGTTGGAGCGCAACTCGCAGTACATCGGCAACTATGTAGCGCCCGGATCGCCCTACGAGTTGAATTTGCCGGAGCGCGTTCTAACCGTACAACGCGATGTGTTGAACCGGCTGCTGAGCCCGGTGGTGGCGCGCCGAGTGGTCGAAAATGGTGGGCGCGTATCGAGCCAGGGCCCGCGCGGAAAACAAGCCGAGCCGTTTACGCTCTCTGAGTTGTATGGAACGGTCCAGCGATCCATTTGGCAGGAGGCGCGTATCGGTGCTGACAGCGACGTGATGCGCCGCAATCTGCAGCGCGAACATCTGCGCCGTATGACGTCCGGCTTACTGGGTTCGTCGGGCGGTTATCCCGCGGACGCGCGCGCATTGTTGCGACGTGATGCGCGGCAATTGCGCGACTGGTTGGCATCTGCCGCCATCAAGCCCGGCCTGGGCGCCGAGAGTCGAGCGCACTACGCAGATGCGTTGGAATCGCTGAGCGAAGCGCTGAAAGCGCCAATGATGCGGATGGGAGTCTGATCTGGCGAAGCGCGCGTCGGCAGCGAAGAAGGTATTGAGGCTTGCCGCCGACGCGAGCAACGCCGAGCTGGCCAACGTAACGGGCGCGCTGGACGCCAATCTGCGGCAGATCGAGTCCGAGCTCGACGTCTCGATCGCGCGCCGCGGGCATCAGTTTCGCATCGAAGGCGCGTCGGAAAGCGCGCAGGCGGCGATCGCAGTGCTCGAGGCGTTTCTGGCGCGCGCGCGCAAGACACCGCGCACGATCTCGATCGACGACATTCAGCTTTACTTCGTCGAGCAGCGGGGCCGGCGCGAAGCGCCTTTCGATCCGCACAATCCCGCCGATGATTCGGCGCTGCCGCAGCTGCATACGCGGCGACCCGATTTGCGCGGGCGCACGCCACGCCAGCGCGACTACATCGAAGCGATTCTGGCGCACGACATCACGATTGCCATCGGACCGGCGGGCACGGGCAAAACGTATTTGGCAGTCGCCGCCGCGGTCGATGCGCTCGAGCGCGACCTCGTCAAACGCATTGTGCTGACGCGGCCGGCGGTCGAGGCCGGTGAGCGGCTTGGTTTCTTGCCCGGCGATCTCGCGCAAAAGGTCGATCCGTACCTGCGCCCGCTGTATGACGCCTTGTTCGACCTGCTCGGCTTCGACAAGACACAGCGGCTGCTCGAGCGGCAAACGATCGAGATTGCGCCGCTGGCGTACATGCGCGGCCGCACGCTGAACCAGTCGTTCGTGATTCTCGATGAAGCACAGAACACGACACGCGAGCAGATGAAGATGTTCCTGACGCGCATCGGCTTCGGTTCCAAGGCGGTCGTCACCGGCGACGTGACGCAGATGGACTTGCCGCGCGGCACCACCAGCGGCCTGATCGAGGCGCAGCATGTGCTGACCGACGTGCGCGGCATTGCGTTTATCTATTTCACCGCGGCCGACGTCGTACGACATCCGCTCGTCGGCCGCATCGTCGAGGCGTACGAAGCGGCCGAGGAGCGTGCCCAAGCAGCAGAGGCCGCGCGTCCGGTCGCGGCGTTGGTCGGCGACACTTCCCGACGGCGCGCAAGCTGAGCAGTGCCGCGTTGGCGCTGACGATTCAGGGACGCACTCGATTTGCGGGTCTGCCGGCCCGCTCGACGCTCGCGCGCTGGGTCCGTACTGCACTGAGCCGCGACGCCCAGCTCACGTTGCGCTTCGTCGATGCGCGCGAAGGGCGCCAATTGAATCGCGACTTCCGGACCAAGGACTATGCGCCGGACGTGCTGACCTTCAGCTACTCGACGCAGCCGACCATTCACGCCGACATCGTCATCTGCGTCCCCGCGCTACGACGCGAGGCGCGCGCGCGCGGCACACTCGTGGGCGATCACCTGGCCCACCTGATTGTGCACGCCACGCTGCACGCGCACGGCCAGCACCACGAAAACGCCGGCGCTGCGCGAAAGATGGAAACGCACGAGCGGAAAATTCTCGCTGCGCTCGGGAAGCACGACCCGTATTGACCCCCACCTGACGCGTTATTGTCAACTGCGCATCGTGTATTGTGGATTTGTCTCAACC
>JBGSWX010000058.1:0-8667 GCA_041751695.1 Burkholderiaceae bacterium
AGGGCAGCGTGGCATCATCGCCGCGTGACTACGTGGCCCGTTGTAATTACCGCTGATCCGATCGCTCGCGCTTCGGGTGCGATTAGTCTCCCGGGTTCCAAGAGTATTTCGAACCGCGCGCTGTTGCTCTCGGCGCTTGCCGACGGTCGCACCGTACTGGCACACATGCTTGATGCCGACGACACGTGGGTCATGCGTCGGGCGCTATCGGTGTTGGGCATTGCATCGGTCAATAGCGGCGACGGACTTGCGATTACCGGTCAGCGCCGATTCGAAAGCCGTGATGCGTCTCTCCATCTGGGCAATTCGGGCACTGCGTTCCGGCTGTTGACCGCGGTGTTGGCGTTTGCAGGTGGACGCTACATCCTGGACGGTGTAGCGCGCATGCACGAGCGGCCTATCGGCGATCTAGTAGACGCGTTGCATGGCGTTGGAGCACGAATTCGCTATGCCGCGAACGAAGGGTTCCCTCCTTTGATCATCGAGCCCGCGCGCCGCATAACCGCCGATGTAGTCGCCATCAGGGCCGGTGTATCGAGCCAGTTTCTGAGCGGTTTGCTGATCGCAGCGCCGCTGATCGCATCGCCGCGCGGCTTCAGAATCGTCGTCGAGGGATCACTTGTCTCGGAACCATATGTCGCGTTGACGATTGCGATGATGAGTCGCTTCGGCGTGGACGTGGCTCGGGACGGTCACACATACTCAGTGGCCCACAGCGTCTATCGCTCGCCCGGCCGCTTCGTAATCGAGAGCGACGCCTCGAGCGCTTCATACTTCCTCGCGCTCGGAGCAATCGCCGGCGGCCCGGTGACCGTGAACGGCGTCGGCCGTAACAGCGTGCAAGGCGACATTCGCTTTGCCGACGCGCTTGCGCAGATGGGTGCTCGCATCACGTGGACCGACGATTCGATCACCTCAGCGGCGCCCGAAAACGCCGGATTGAAAGCGATCGATCTCGATTGCAATCACATTCCCGATGCGGCGATGACGCTCGCGATTGTGGCCCTGTTCGCAGGTGGACAGAGCACGCTGCGCAACATCGGGTCGTGGCGCGTGAAGGAAACCGACCGTATTTCAGCGATGGCGACCGAACTGCGCAAGGTCGGCGCCGAGGTTGCCGAAGGTCCCGATTGGATTCGCATCGATCCGCCCGCAAAGTTTCTCGAAGCGACCATCGATACCTACGACGACCACCGAATGGCGATGTGCTTTTCGCTGGTGGCTGCGGGCGGTGTGCCGGTGCACATTCGCGATCCGGGATGCGTCAGCAAGACGTTTCCCGATTACTTCGATCGCCTGGCGCAACTGGTGCGCAGATGAATCCTGTTCCCGTCATCACGATTGACGGGCCGACGGCGTCGGGCAAGGGCACGATCGCTCAGCGCGTCGCGGAAGCGCTGCGGTTTCACTATCTGGATAGCGGCGCGCTGTATCGCCTGGTCGCCTGGCGCGCGGCTCAAGATGCCGTCAAACCCACCGAGTCTGACCGCTTGGCCGCATTGGCTGCCGGCCTTCAGCCGCAATTCGCAGGCGGAAGTATCGTAATGGACGGCAGCGATGTCACGTACGCCATTCGCACGGAAGAAGTAAGCCAGATGGCGTCGAAGATCGCGGTATTTGAGGGGGTTAGACGAGCGTTGCTGGAATTTCAGCGATCTTGGCGTAGACCGCCAGGGCTGGTGGCTGACGGTCGGGACATGGGCACGATAGTCTTTCCGGATGCGCGCCCCAAGATCTTCCTGACCGCGAGCGTCGGCGCGCGCGCGCAACGTCGTCATAAGCAGTTGATCGCAAAAGGGTTTTCGGCTAGCATGCCGTCCCTTTCGCAGGAACAGGTCGGGCGCGAGATCGAGGTTCGCGACCAGCGGGACGCAGAGCGTGCGGCTTCGCCACTGAAACCTGCTGAGGACGCCCACCTTATCGATTCTTCGGAGCTCACGGTCGACGAGGTAGTGGAATTAGTCTTGAAGTGGTATTCGCAGTCAGGAACGTGCAGCAAGGTTAGTTGAACTAACGGCGCAGTCGGGACATTCCCCTCTGCATTGATCAACACCGCCTCAGGCGCAACGCCGAAGCGAGAAGCTTTAACTCAGGTACCGCATGGCATCCCTACAAACTCAACGCAGCAGCAAGAACGAAGGTTTTAAGGCTAACGAATCATTGGGCGAAGAATCCTTTGCCGCTCTGTTCGAAGAGAGCCTGAATCGGCAGGAAATGAAGCAGGGCGAAGTGATCACCGCCGAGGTGATCAGAGTTGATTACAACTTCGTCGTGGTCAACGCGGGCCTCAAATCCGAGGCGTATATCCCGCTTGAAGAATTCAAGAACGATAACGGCGAGCTCGATGTGAAGCCCGGCGATTTCGTTTCGGTCGCGATCGAGTCGCTCGAGAACGGCTACGGCGACACGATCTTGTCGCGCGACAAAGCCAAGCGCTTGTCGGCGTGGATGAATCTCGAGAAAGCGCTCGATTCTGCGGAGCTCGTCGTCGGCACGATCACCGGCAAGGTCAAAGGCGGACTGACGGTGATGATCAACGGCATTCGCGCGTTCCTGCCGGGCTCGCTGGTCGATACGCGCCCGGTCAAGGACACGACGCCGTTCGAGGGCAAAACGATGGACTTCAAGGTCATCAAGCTCGATCGCAAGCGCAATAACGTCGTCGTCTCACGCCGAGCGGTGGTTGAAGCCAGCATGGGCGAAGAGCGCCAGAAGCTGCTCGAAAATCTGAAGGAAGGCGCGGTCGTCAAGGGCACCGTCAAGAACATCACCGACTACGGCGCGTTCGTCGACCTCGGCGGCATCGATGGCTTGCTGCATATCACCGATCTGGCTTGGCGCCGCGTGCGGCATCCGAGCGAAGTGGTGCAGGTCGGGCAGGAAATCACGGCCAAGGTGTTGAAGTTCGATCAGGAAAAAAATCGCGTTTCGCTCGGCGTCAAACAACTCGGCGAAGATCCGTGGGTGGGTCTGGCGCGCCGTTATCCGCAGGGCACACGGCTGTTCGGCAAGATCACCAACATCACCGACTACGGCGCGTTTGTCGAGATCGAAGCGGGCATTGAAGGCCTGGTGCATGTGTCCGAAATGGACTGGACCAACAAGAACGTCGATCCGAAGAAGGTTGTGAACCTCGGTGACGAAGTCGAAGTGATGGTGCTTGAGATCGACGAGGATCGGCGTCGCATCTCGCTCGGCATGAAGCAGTGCAAACCCAATCCTTGGGACGACTTCTCGCAGCAGCATAAAAAAGGCGACAAGGTCGGCGGAGCGATCAAGTCGATCACCGACTTCGGCGTGTTCATCGGCTTGCCCGGTGGCATCGACGGCCTGGTGCATCTGTCCGACCTGTCGTGGTCGGAGCCCGGCGAAGAAGCGGTGCGCCGTTACAAAAAGGGCGACGAGATCGAAGCGATGGTGCTGGCGATCGACACCGAGCGCGAGCGCATTTCCCTCGGCGTCAAGCAGATGTCGGGCGATCCGTTTACCAACTTTGCAGCCGGGCATGACAAGGGTGCGATGGTCGAAGGCACCGTGAAGTCGGTCGACGCAAAGGGCGCAGTGATCGACCTTGGCAGCGATGTCGAAGGCTTCCTGCGCGCTTCGGAAATCTCGGCGGATCGGGTCGAAGACGCGCGCAATCACCTGAAGGAAGGCGATGCGGTCAACGCGATGATCATCAATATCGATCGCAAGAATCGCAACATCAATTTGTCGGTGAAGGCGAAGGACACCGTCGAGACCGCGGCGACGATGGAGCGTATGCAATCGGAAGCGCAAACCGGGACAACGAACCTAGGCGCGCTGCTCAAAGCGAAGCTAGACAACAAATAACCGTGCAGAGCCGGTGCTGGCGCACCGGCGACGGCTTCCATGAAAACAATGACCAAGTCGGAGTTGATAGCGCGATTGGCGGAGCGCAATCCGCGCCTGGTCGCGCGCGACGCGGATGAGGCCGTTGGCACGATGCTCGATACGATGACCGAAGCGCTGTCGACCGGCCAGCGCATCGAGATTCGCGGCTTCGGCAGTTTTGCGCTGAACTATCGGCCTCCACGCGTCGGTCGGAACCCGAAGTCGGGCGACCAGGTGCAGGTGCCCGCCAAGCATGTGCCGCACTTCAAAGCGGGAAAGGAACTGCGCGAGCGGGTCGACGGCCACGAGCCGTCCGATCCGGACAGCGAACTGGACGACTAAGCCGATTTCGGAACACCGGCCGCGACATGATCGCGGCTTTTTTGTGCGCGCTTTCCCTACAATTGGCGCTTACATGAACGTTCGAGGGCTCGTCGCATGAAGCTCGTCGCGTGGTTGGTCAAGCTGGGCTTCTTTCTGCTGGTGCTCTGGTTCGCGCTGAAGAACACTGCGCCCGTACCGGTACGTTTCAGTGCCAACCTCGTTTGGGAGCAGGTTCCGCTAATCGTTGTGATGCTGGTGTGCGTGGCGCTGGGTGCACTGTTGGGCGCACTGGCGCTGTCGCTTCCGATTTACAAGATGCGGCGAGAAGTGGCGCAGCTGCGACGCTCCAATCCATTGTCATCGGCGTCGGATGCTTCGGCTGAGCGCGTCGCGAGCGCTGCGCGTCAGTCGGGAGCGGTCGCCGAACTCGGAACCGGCGAGCGGATTTGAAGTTCACAACGCCGGCGCGCCACCGCTAGATGGAGATTGAGCTTTGGACGCTGCTCTCGCTGCCGCTTCTGTTCGCGGTTGGCTGGCTCGCGCGCGGGTTTGAATCGAAAGTCCGGGAAACCGACAACGCTGCCTTGCCGCGCTCGTATTTTCGCGGGCTCAATCTTCTGCTGAACGACCAGCCCGATCGGGCGATCGACGCGTTTATCGAGGTCGTCAAGCTCGACCCTGAGACGATCGAGCTGCATCAGGCGCTTGGAAATTTGTTTCGGCGGCGCGGCGAGTTCGACCGCGCGGTGCGCATTCACACCCACCTTCTGAATCGCTCGGATCTGCCCGCTCGGCAGCGATCGCAGGCGCTCGAGGAACTCGGTCAGGATTATTTGAAGGCCGGCTTGCTCGATCGCGCCGAAGACGCGTTCGTGCAGCTGCTGGAAGACCGCCATCATCGCTTCGACGCGCTGCGCGCGCTGCTGCGTATCTACCAGATGGAGCGCGAGTGGCTGAAGGCGGTCGATTGTGCGCGGCGCCTTGAGCGCGAAGCGGGTGAATCGCACTATGTCGCCATCGCTCACTATTACTGCGAGCTGGCGAGCGAGGCGTTGACGCGCGATTCGCTCGGGCAAGCGCAGCAGGCGATCGACGAGGCGCTGGCGGCCAATCGCAAATCGATCCGCGCGCTGATCCTGGCGGGTGATGTCGCGGCCAAGGGCGGTGATCAGAACGAGGCGCTGGACCATTGGCAAAGAGTTGAAGACGCTTCCGGCGAGCATGTGCCACTGATCGCTGCGCGCGTGGCCGACACGATGGCGGCACAGGGGCGCGAGGCCGAGGCCATCAACTGGCTCGAGCGCGCGCTGCTCGACTCACCGTCGATCGATCTGCTCGATATCGTCGCGCGCCGAGTGACTGCCTGGCGCGGCGCCGTGGCGGCCGAAGTGCTGATAGCGAAAGAGACGCAGCGCCATCCGTCGTTGCTCGGCTTCGAGCGGCTGCTCGAAGCGCGCTTGGCGATCAGCCAGGAAAGTGGCTCGCAAAATGAAGAGCTGCAGTTGCTCAGCTCGCTGCTGTCCAATCACACGCAAAAGCTCGCGCGGTACCGCTGCGCCAAGTGCGGCTTTCGCGCGCGCGAGTTTCACTGGAATTGTCCGGGTTGCAGCAGTTGGGACAGCTACCCGCCGCGCCGTCTCGAGGAACTGGACGTCGCGTGATCGCATCACCCGTGGCGTTTCGAACGATCGAACAAACGATCGGCAATACGCCGCTGGTGCGCTTGCAGCGCCTCTCGGCCGCAGGGCGCGGCGGCAACGTCATCCTCGGCAAGCTCGAAGGCAACAATCCGAGCGGGTCGGTCAAGGACCGGGCCGCGTCATCGATGATCAAGCGCGCGGAAGAGCGCGGTCAGATTCGGCGCGGCGATCGTTTGATCGAAGCCACCAGCGGCAACACCGGCATCGCGCTCGCGATGATCGCCGCGATGAGAGGTTACCGGATGACGTTGATCATGCCGGACAACCTGAGCTTCGAGCGCCGCTCCAGCATGCGCGCCTACGGCGCCGAGTTGCAGCTGACGCCTGCGGCGTCGGGATCGAATGGAAGCGGCATGGAATACGCACGCGACCTTGCGCTTGAAATGCAGGCGCGCGGCGAAGGCGTGGTGCTCGATCAGTTTGCCAACGCGGATAACCCGCGCGTGCACTACGAGACCACTGGCCCGGAAGTATGGCGCGACACCGGCGGGGGGATCACGCACTTTGTCAGCGCGATGGGAACGACCGGGACGATCATGGGAGTGTCGCGCTATTTGAAGGAAAAAAAGCCGGCGATTCAGATCGTCGGCGCGCAGCCGGCCGAAGGCTCTCAAATTCCGGGTATTCGAAAGTGGCCGGCCGCGTACCTGCCGAAAATATTCGATCCTGCGCGCGTTGATCGCATCGAGTCGGTCACGCAGGTCGAGGCCGAAACGATGGCGCGCCGGCTTGCCGTGGAAGAGGGCATCTTTTGCGGCATCTCGTCCGGCGGTGCGTGCGCGATTGCGTTGCGTATCGCCGCCGAAGTCGAGAACGCGACGATTGTTTTTATCGTCTGCGATCGAGGTGATCGTTACTTGTCGACGGGTGTTTTTCCCGGCTGAACCTCACACGACGGCAACGGGAATCTTGCCGATCTTCTGTTGCCACTCACGCGGACCGGTCTGATGCACCGACGTGCCGTCGGCGCTGACGGCGACCGTCACCGGCATATCGCGCATCTCGAACTCGTAGATGGCTTCCATGCCGAGGTCGGCAAAGGCGACCACCTTCGCGCTCTTGATCGCGCGCGCCACCAGATACGCAGCGCCGCCGACCGCCATCAGGTACGCGCTTTTGTGTTTGCGAATGGCTTCGATGGCGACCGAGCCGCGCTCGGCCTTGCCGACCATCGCGATGAGCCCGGTTTGCGCGAGCATCATCTCGGTGAACTTGTCCATCCGCGACGAGGTAGTGGGACCCGCCGGGCCGACTACTTCGTCGCGCACCGGATCGACCGGTCCCACGTAGTAGATGACGCGATCGGTGAAGTCCACCGGCAGGGCTTCGCCGCGTGCCAGCATGTCGGCGATGCGCTTGTGCGCTGCGTCGCGTCCGGTCAGCATGCGGCCGCTGAGCAGCAACGTCTGCCCCGGTTTCCACGACGCGACCTCCTGCTTCGTCAGCGTGTCGAGGTCGACGCGCGTGCTGCGGTTGTAGTCGGGCTGCCAGTTCACGTCGGGCCACGTATCAAGCGCCGGCGGTTCGATATACACCGGGCCCGATCCGTCGAGCACAAAGTGCGCATGCCGCGTCGCTGCGCAATTCGGAATCATCGCAACCGGCTTGCCGGCCGCGTGCGTCGGATACATCCTGATCTTGATGTCGAGCACTGTGGTGAGTCCGCCGAGGCCTTGCGCGCCGATGCCGAGCGCGTTGACTTTGTCGTACAGCTCGACGCGAAGTTTTTCGACATCGGTGCGCGGGCCGTGTTGCCTCAGCTCGAACATGTCGATGTCTTCCATCAGCGCTTCCTTCGCGAGCAGCATCGCTTTTTCCGCCGTGCCGCCGATGCCGATGCCGAGCATGCCAGGCGGGCACCAGCCGGCGCCCATCGTCGGCACAGTTTTGAGCACCCAATCGACGATCGAGTCGCTCGGGTTGAGCATGACGAACATGCTCTTGTTTTCCGAGCCGCCCCCCTTGGCGGCCACCGTCACGTCGACTCTATTGCCGGGCACCAACTGCACGTTGATCACGGCGGGCGTGTTGTCGCCGGTGTTCTTGCGCGAGAACTCGGGAGGATCGACGATCGATGCGCGCAAGAGATTGTCGGGGTGGTTGTAGCCGCGGCGCACGCCTTCATTGACGGCATCTTCGAGCGAGCCGGTGAACCCTTCCCAGCACACACCCATGCCGACTTTAAGAAACACGTTGACGATGCCGGTGTCCTGGCAGATGGGCCGCTTGCCTTCTGCGCACATGCGCGAGTTGGTCAGGATTTGCGCAATCGCGTCCTTCGCCGCCGCGCTTTGTTCGCCTTCGTAGGCGCGCGCCAGATGGCTGATGTAGTCGGCCGGGTGGTAGTAGCTGATGTACTGCAGCGCACCGGCGATGCTTTCGATCAAATCGGCTTGGCGAATGCAGGTCATCAGTGCTCTCTCGCGGTTCTGCCAGAACCGACCATCAGCCGATCGGTCGACGCCACTGCCATTGCCGAAAGCAGGAACGTGAAGTGAATGACGGTTTGCGCGATCAGTACTTTCGGTGAGTAGTTTTCCGCATTGATGAATGTCTTCAGAAGATGAATCGAGCTGATGCCGATGATCGCCGTGGCGAGCTTGACCTTCAGCACGCTCGCGTTCACGTGCGACAGCCACTCCGGTTGATCGGGATGACCTTCCAGATACATGCGCGAAACGAAGGTTTCGTAGCCGCCGATGATCACCA
Organism: Burkholderiaceae bacterium; assembly: GCA_041751695.1. GTDB lineage: Bacteria > Pseudomonadota > Gammaproteobacteria > Burkholderiales > Burkholderiaceae_F > JACCZX01. The sequence continues at coordinate 8,589 of JBGSWX010000058.1, forward strand.
TGATCAGCAGGTTCGAGATCATCACGACGTCGATCAGCGCGAGCACCACCAGCATGATGACGGTTTCGTTCAGTTGCGG
>JBGSWX010000059.1:0-2945 GCA_041751695.1 Burkholderiaceae bacterium
CAACCTCGGCACGCCCACAGCGCCCGACGCCGGCGCGGTGCGCCGCTTCCTGCGCGAGTTCCTCAGCGATCCGAGAGTGGTGGAAATCCCGCGCATCATCTGGTGGCCGATCTTGTACGGCATCGTGCTGCCCTTACGGCCGCGCAAGACGGCTGCCAAGTACGCGTCGATCTGGAGCGAGCAGGGCTCACCGCTGATGGCGTTCAGCCGCCAGCAGGCGGTGCTTTTGCGGGGCTATCTGGGCGCGCGCGGTCTGGCCGTCGACGTGGCGTTGGCGATGCGCTATGGCGAGCCCTCGGTGGCGGCTGTCATGCAGCAGCTGCAGCAGAACAAGACCGGGCGGCTGCTGGTGCTGCCGATGTACCCGCAGTATTCGGCCACTACGACGGCGTCGGTGTTCGATGCCGTCGTCGATGAGTTGAAGGTAACGCGCAACATTCCTGAGCTGCGTTGGGTGAAAAGCTTTCACGATCACGCCGGTTACATCGACGCCCTGAAGCGGTCGGTGCTCGAACACTGGCGCAAATTCGGTGTGCTCGCCAAGGACGACCGGCTGGTGATCAGCTTCCATGGAATTCCCAAGCGCTCGGTGCCGCTGGGTGACCCGTACTACTCGCAGTGCCAGACGACAGGGCGTTTGCTCGCGCAGTCGCTCGGAATCGATCCGAGCCAGTATCTGGTTACGTTTCAATCGCGCTTCGGGCGCGCCGAGTGGCTGCAGCCGTACACCGCGCCTTCGCTGCGTACGCTGGCAGCGGAGGGTGCTGCACGCGTGGATCTGATCTGCCCGGGGTTTGCGACCGACTGCCTGGAAACGCTCGAGGAAATTGCCATTGAGGGCAAGCATGAGTTTCTATCGGCAGGAGGCAAGCAGTTTCACTACATCGCCTGCCTGAACGAGGCGCCGGCGTTTATCACCGCGCTCGCCGACCTGGTCGAGCAGAACATGCAAGGCTGGTCGATCGGATCACCGACCGCTGCCCTACGAAGCGGCTGACCGCAAAGTCAACGCGTTGCCGTTGACCTGAACGATGTCGCCCACGTTAAAGGGCCCTGCCATCTGCCGGATCATGCGCAGCGAACCGTCGAGCATCTGCACTTCGACCACATAGGACAGCTCGACATCGGCGATGCGGCGCACCGCGACGACCGTGCCACACTCGGCGCAGGCCACCACGACGATTTTCTCGCTGGAGCGAGCGGGCGTCGGGCGCGCATGCGAGTTGATCAGCAAGATCATTCCGATCGCCGCCAGCCCGATGACCGCGAGCGGCGTTTGCGCGACGAACGTGTCGCGCGCATCGGGGGGCGCGCTTTTCTTCCGCGTCGAAGCCGGGGCCAGCGAGCTGCTTTCCATAGGCACTTTGTAGCGGGTCACGCCGAGTGACGCATAGATCATCCGATCCCCTGTTCCGGCGAAGGCGGTCGGCCTACTCCGGTCGTCCAACTTAATCTCCCGGTGCAACTTGAAAAGCGCAACGCTGGCCCAACATTTCTCAACTCGTTGAAAGAGAACAGATTTTTGGAGGAGAGCATGCACGATCCGGACTCTTTCCCGGTCGAGGAAGCCGCCAATGAAGCGGCTCAGGGCGGGGCGGCAAACGGCGAGGCGGCGGATTCGCCGACGCTGACCGACGCCGAGCGCGAGCTACAGCAAGCGATCGCACGCGCGGATCAGAACTACGACTTGTTCCTGCGCGCGAAGGCCGACGCTGAGAACATTCGCCGCCGCGGCCAGGAAGACGTCAGCAAGGCGTACAAGTTTGCGATCGAGTCATTTGCCGAAGGCCTGATGCCGGTGGTCGATTCACTCGAAAACGCGCTGCAAGTGCAGAGCGCGACACCCGAAGCAATGCGCGAAGGCATCGAGCTGACGCTGCGCCAGTTGAAAGCGGCGTTCGCCAAGGGCAACTTGAAAGAGATCGACCCGGTGGGTGAAAAGTTCGATCCGCACTTCCATCAAGCGATCTCAATGGTGCCCGCTGAAGGCGTGGCGCCGAACCACGTAGTGGCCGTGCTGCAAAAAGGCTGGTTGATTGCTGATCGAGTGTTACGGCCGGCTCTGGTTACGGTAGCGCAGGCTTGAACTTGGTCACATTTCCCCTACATCGGTAATAGGCAAATCGAGGACGCAGGAACATGTCAAAAATCATCGGGATTGATCTGGGCACGACCAACTCATGCGTCGCTATTTTGGAAGGCGACCAGGTGCGCGTGATCGAGAACAGCGAAGGGGCGCGCACGACGCCTTCGATTGTCGCGTACCAGGAAGACGGCGAGATTCTGGTCGGCGCATCGGCCAAGCGTCAGGCAGTGACGAACCCGCGCAACACACTGTATGCGGTGAAAAGACTCATCGGCCGGCGTTTCGAAGAAAAAGAAGTGCAGAAAGACATCAAGCTGATGCCGTATGCGATCGTCAAGGCGCCCAATGGCGACGCCTGGGTCGAAGTGCGCGGCAAGCAGATCGCGCCGCCGCAGGTGAGTGCGGAAGTGCTGCGCAAGATGAAGAAGACCGCCGAGGAATACCTTGGTGAGGCAGTGACGGAAGCGGTGATCACCGTGCCGGCGTATTTCAATGACTCGCAACGGCAGGCAACAAAGGACGCAGGCCGCATCGCGGGCCTCGACGTCAAGCGCATCATCAACGAACCCACCGCGGCTGCGCTTGCCTTTGGGCTCGATAAAACGCACAAGGGCGACCGCAAGATTGCGGTGTATGACCTCGGCGGCGGCACGTTCGACGTCTCGATCATCGAGATCGCCGATGTTGATGGCGAGAAACAGTTCGAAGTGCTGTCGACCAACGGCGACACGTTCCTCGGCGGTGAAGACTTCGATCAACGCATCATCGATTACGTCATCGGCGAGTTCAAGAAAGAGCAGGGTGTGGATCTCGGCAAGGACGTGCTTGCGCTGCAGCGCCTGAAGGACGCGGCCGAAAA
>JBGSWX010000060.1:0-7493 GCA_041751695.1 Burkholderiaceae bacterium
CGGCGTGATCGACGAGCAGGAGCGCGCGATGGTGCGCAACGTATTCCGCCTCGACGATCGGCAGATCGCCTCGTTGATGACGCCGCGCTCCGACATCGTGTTCATCGATCTGGAAGATTCCGCGCCCGACAATCTGAACAAAGTCATCGAGTCGCAGCGCTCGCGCTTTCCGGTGTGCCGGGGCGGGCTGCGCGATGTGGTCGGCATTATCAGCGCCAGCAGCTTGCTGCAGCAGACGCTGCGCGGGCAGGCGCCGGATTTTTCCAAAGGACTCGCGGCCGCGTCCTACGTGCCCGAGTCGCTGACCGGCATGGAACTGCTCGAGACGTTTCGCTCATCGACTTCGCATATGGCGCTCGTGGTCGACGAGTACGGCGAAATCCAGGGGCTGGTGACGCTGCAAGACCTGCTCGAAGCGATTACCGGCGAGTTCAAGACGCCGAGCGTGGACGATGCGTGGGCGGTGATGCGGCAGGATGGCTCGTGGCTGCTGGACGGATTGATTCCGCTGCCCGAGCTGAAGGATCGGCTGGGGTTTGCCGCGGCGCCGGAAGAAGAGCTCGGCCGCTACAACACGTTGAGCGGCATGGTGATGCTGCTGCTGGGCCGCGTGCCGCACACCGGCGACGTGGCCGAATGGCAGGGCTGGCGATTCGAGATTGTCGACATGGACAAGCACCGCATCGACAAGGTGCTTGCGCTGCGAATGCCTGAAAAGGCGCCGCGGACAGAAGAGGATCGCGGCGATGCGGCGACTAGACCTTCGCAAACCGATAGCGATTGATCTGGTCACGCGCGCTCTGTGCCGCACGCTTGGCAGCGAGCGCGAAATTCTCACCCTGCGACGCATAGATGATGTCGCGGGAGGAATTCACGACGATCCCGGTGCTATCGGCCGTCTGCCCGGCCTTCACACTGGCTTCGACGTCTCCGCCCTGCGCACCGATGCCGGGCACCAGAAGCGGCATGTCACCGACCAGTTCGCGGACCCGCGCCAATTCGTTCGGATACGTAGCGCCGACCACCAGCCCGAGTTGACCGCTGCGATTCCACTTCGCTGCCAGCTGCGCAACAAGTTCATACAGGTACTCACCGCCGCTCTCGAGCATTTGCAGATCATCGCCGCCCGGGTTGCTGGTGCGACATAGAAGGAACGCGCCGCGATCGGCATAAGCGATATACGGCTCGATCGAATCGAAGCCAAGATACGGCGACAGTGTGACTGCGTGCGCGTTGTAGCGCTCGAAAACCTCACGCGCATAGTGCTGCGCCGTTGATGCCATGTCGCCGCGCTTGGCGTCGAGAATCACCGGCACCGCCGGATAAGCCGCGCGAACGTAGGCGATTAGGCGCTGCAGCGCGTCTTCCGCACCCGCTGAGGCGAAGTAGGCGATCTGCGGTTTGAAGGCGCAGGCAAAATCGGCCGTTGAATCGACGATCGCTCTGCAGAACTCGAAGATCGAATCGTCGCCGGTGCGCAGATGCTCGGGAAAGCGCGCGGGATCGGGATCGAGGCCCACGCACAGCAACGTATCGGCTGCGCGCCAGCGTGCGTTAAGCATCTCGACGAACTTCATGTGGCCTCCGGCGCGGGATTTTACAGGTCGGTGCTAGCCTCGGCGCGGTGACCGCAACGAAACTTTCACCGCGCGACTTGACGCTGCTGGCCCTGCTTACTGTTTTCTGGGGCTTTAACTGGCCGGTGATGAAGCTCGGTGTGGCCGACCTTCCGCCGCTGTACTTTCGCACGATTTGCATCGCAGGCGGGCTCGTCGTGATATGGCTGTCGGCGCGTGTGATGCGAGTGCCAATGAGCGTGCCGGCCGGTGCATGGCCGCTGGTTTTGAAACTCGCGATACCCAACGTGATCGTGTGGCATCTGCTCGCGATCGTCGCGATCAAGATGCTGCCGTCGGGCCGCGCCGCGATTCTGGGGTACACGATGCCAGTGTGGGCGGTCGTGATCGGGTTGCTCGCGTTCAACGAAAAACCGTTGCCGCGCCATTGGTGGGGTGTGGCGGCGGCCCTGCTCGGTACGCTGCTGCTGCTCTCATCGGAGTTCACGGCATTGTCCGGCGCGCCTCTTGGCACCGTGCTGATGCTGATTGCGGCAGCCGCTTGGGGTTACGGGACGCACCTGATGCGGCGCCATCTGACCCAGATGCCGATCATCGCGCTGACGTTCTGGATGCTCACGATCACCGTGGCCGTGATGTTTGTCGTCTCGATCGCCTTCGAGCTGCCGCGCTGGCGCATGCCCGATGCCACCGAGTGGGCATCGATCGCTTACAACATGGTGCTCGCGGTCGCGTTCTGCCACGTAGTGTGGTCGATGCTCGCACGCAAACTGCCGCCTGCGGCGAGCGGGCTCTCGGTAATGATGATTCCGGTGCTCGGCGTGTTCTCGGGCATGTGGCTGCTCGGCGAGCAACCGCTCTGGCAGGACTATGCGGCGCTGGGCTTAATCGTCATAGCGCTGGCGACTGTTTTTCTCCCGTCAAACGTCGCCGCGCAGTGATTCCTTCAAAGTGAATGAAGACGGTTGTGCACTCAATTCAACTGTTGGCGAAACAGCTCAACACGCTCGGGAGTGGGTGGGTGCGTCGACAGATACGCGGGCCAGTCGCTGCTTGCTCCCCGCTTGTCCTGCGCTTTCTGCATGCGCTCGAACAGCGTCGCCACCGAGCCGGTCGATACGCCGTTGGCGCGCAGCAGCTCGACTGCGTACAGATCGGCTTCGCGCTCCATCGAGCGCGAATAGTCGAGCTCGATCAGTATTGCGGGCAACGCAGCCAACACTGTGCTGACGTCGCCGAACATCACGGCAGCGGCGGCACCCACGGCGGCGCTGGCGAACAGCCGGCGCATCAGGTGGCGGCGGTCGATGTGTCCGAGCTCGTGCGCGAGCACCCCTAGGACCGCATCGTTGTCAGGCGCGAGCTCGACCAGTGCGTCGGTGACGTAGATCACACCGCCCGGCAGCGCCAGCGCGTTCGGGCCGATCTTCGATGCACGAAACCGAATCTCATAGCTGCGCTGGCCGTCCGGTACGATGGCTTCGAAGCGATCGGTCAACGCTTCGCGCCGCTCGCTCGACAACTGCGTCGGCTCGAAGATGCGCTTCTCCAGGAACGCGGTGGCTTCCCGGCCCAGTCCCTCTTCCCAGGCGAGCGGTACGCGCAGTGCCGCGTATTCGGCGACGACCGGCAGAATCCAGCGATACGCGACGAACAGAAACACGACCAGGCCCAGCACGGCACCCAATGCGCCGCGCCATCGGCTTTGCCACGCAACGACGAAGGAATCGCGGTGGCCGGCCTCGGTCAGGATCTGCGAGAACGCCGCGTTGTCGGCGATCTCGCAGAACGCACCGTCGGCAAACGTCACGACTCTGGGCGCGTGCGCCAACGGCTCGGAGACGCGCAGCTCGGCGACTGGCACGCGCCGCGCCATCGGGAAGTCAACCTCGCTGCCGATGATCTCCAGCTGGCCGTCGCCGACCGACAGCCGCACGGGGTACGGACGCGAGCTGCGTCCGTCGAAGTAGCGCGCCTCGACTGGGTTCACAAACCGATATCGAAATCGAAGAGATCGGCCGCGCCTTCGCCGGTGGCGGCAACATCGCCCTCCGATGCGCTGCCCAGAAACTTGTCCATGCCGGTCGCGGTGAACGCGGTGACCGATTCAAGGCGATATTTGATGCTGCGGATCACTGCGAACGGCGTGTACAAACCGAGAGTGACGATCAGCAGCAGAATATTGACGAGATAGATGCGACTCATCGCCCCAATGCGTGCGTGGCTTCTGAAGCCTACTTCGCCGAGCGTCGTGTGGTTCCACACACGGTTCTGAATCAACACGACGAACGCCGCGAACAACACCAGGTAGACGCCGTAAACGGCAATGACAAACAAAATGATGCCGATGCCGAACGCGCTGACATCGAGGCCTCCGGCCAGCAGCCCCGCACTGGCGCCGGACATGAGCAGTCCGAACACGACGCCCAGGGCGACCAGCACCGCCAGCAGAATTCCATAGATCGCATAAAAATGGCCGGCGGTTGCGTAGAAGCGAGCGGCGGTCGAGCCGAGCAGGGTGTGGCCGTGCTGGTACCGCTTGAACCGGTAATGCAGATACGGCAGCAAGATCAGATAGGCCAGCATCGCGATGCCGAAAAACGCCATCAGCAAAAGCGGTGGCTCTTCCTCAGGGTCTGCGTAATAGCCAAGAAGCGCAATCGGCACCACGACCAGGATCACCGGTGCGGCGATGGCGTAGATCTCTGCGAGCCCGCCGACAAATTGAAAGTGGATGCCGCGATAGCTTGAGTAGCGCGCGCGGAAGCGCAGCGACTGGCGCATCAGCCATGGAAAGATCGCCGCCAGTATCGCCAGCGTGATCACACCGGCCACCAGCGAGAATTGAAAGCTGAAGTTGTAGGCGATTAACAGAACCAGAGCGACCAACCTCCCCTTCAGGATCGCGATCGGTGAGCCGTGATAATCGAACGACGTGTTGTCAATTTGCGTATTGCGATACATGTACTTCAAACGCCGCACCTTGGCCCAGGCTGAATAGATGCCGAGCGTGACGATCGTCAGTAGCAGATTGACGATCCAGATGCGAAAGTATTCGCTCCCGGTCCCTGAAAACCGCACCGGATACTCGGTAGGCGCTGCCTCGGCGGCCAACGCGTGCCGTGGCGCTGCGGGCACATCGTGCATGGGACTCACCCTCTCGTTGTTGTTGCAGCGTTTGTAGCCGACTGCGCATACGAGGGCAATGGTGGGCGAAAAAAAGCCCGCCGAAGCGGGCCTTGCGATAGTCCGATCGGAGTGAACGGACGGATGGATCGGGTGCGAGAGCTAGGCGTGAGGCCGAAGACAGTACTGAAACGTACGGCAAGGCCTCGCAACGACGCTCTCGCGCCCGAGACGCCGTCCGTTACATGTCCATGCCGCCCATGCCGCCCATTCCACCCATCCCGCCGCCCATGCCGCCGCCCATGCCACCGCCTTGTTTTTCTTCGACCAGCTCGGCGACCATCGCGTCGGTTGTCAGCATCAGACCGGCAATCGATGCGGCGTTTTGCAGCGCCATGCGAGTCACCTTGGTCGGGTCCAGCACGCCCATTGACACCAGGTCGCCATACTCGTGCGTCTGGGCATTGAAACCGAAGTTGCCCTTGCCATCGGACACTTTGTTAACGACAACGCTCGGCTCTTCGCCGGCGTTTTCGACGATCTGACGTAGCGGCTCTTCCATCGCGCGCAGCACGATCTTGATGCCGGCATCCTGATCCGGGTTGTCACCCTTGATCTTGGCAACCGCCTGCCTGACGCGGAGAAACGCGACTCCACCGCCCGCAACCACACCTTCTTCGACGGCGGCGCGGGTAGCGTGCAATGCATCTTCGACGCGCGCTTTCTTTTCCTTCATCTCGACTTCGGTGGCGGCGCCGACCTTGATCAACGCCACACCGCCGGCAAGTTTGGCAACGCGCTCTTGCAGCTTCTCTTTATCGTAGTCGCTGGTCGCTTCTTCGATCTGCGCACGAATCGCCTTGACGCGGCCTTCGATGGTCTTGCTTTCGCCGGCGCCGTCGATCAGCGTTGTGTTTTCTTTGGTTACTTCAACGCGCTTGGCTTGGCCCAGATCGTTCAACGTCGCTTTTTCGAGCGTCAGGCCGACTTCCTCGGCGATCACGGTGCCGCCGGTCAGAATGGCGATGTCTTCGAGCATCGCTTTGCGACGATCACCGAAGCCCGGCGCTTTGACAGCGACTGTTTTCAGGATGCCGCGGATGCTGTTGACGACCAGTGTTGCCAGCGCTTCGCCTTCGACTTCTTCGGCGACGATCAGCAGCGGCCGTCCGGCCTTCGCGACTTGCTCGAGAATCGGCAGCAGCTCACGAATGTTGCCGATTTTCTTGTCGTGCAACAGCACGTACGGATTGTCGAGAACCGCGTTCTGCTTGTCGGGCTGGTTGATGAAGTACGGCGACAGATAGCCGCGGTCGAATTGCATTCCTTCGACGACTTCCAGCTCGTTGTTCAGCGATTTGCCGTCTTCGACGGTAATCACGCCTTCCTTGCCGACCTTGTCCATTGCATCGGCGATGATCTTGCCTATTTCTTCATCGGCGTTGGCCGAGATCGCGCCGACCTGCGCGATTTCCTTGCTGGTGGTGGTCGGTTTCGAGAGCTTTTTCAGTTCTTCAACTGCGGCAACGACCGCCTTGTCGATGCCGCGCTTCAGATCCATCGGGTTCATTCCCGCGGCGACGTACTTCATACCCTCGGCAATGATCGACTGCGCCAGCACGGTGGCGGTAGTGGTGCCATCACCGGCGTTGTCTGATGTTTTGGACGCGACTTCCTTGACCATCTGCGCGCCCATGTTCTCGAACTTGTCTTTCAGCTCGATTTCCTTGGCGACCGAAACACCATCCTTGGTGACGGTCGGCGCGCCGAAGCTGCGCTCGAGAACGACGTTGCGGCCTTTCGGGCCCAACGTCACTTTGACTGCGTTGGCGAGAATGTTTACGCCACGCACCATGCGATGACGTGCGTCATCGCCGAAAAATACTTGCTTGCTTGCCATTAGCTAGAACTCCAAAAAATTGTGTGGCCGGGCGCGAAGCGAACCGGCGTTCCAAGTGTCGCCGTTAGACGACCACTCCCATCAGATCTTCTTCGCGCATGACCAGCAGTTCCTCGCCTTCCACCTTGACGGTCTGGCCCGAGTATTTGCCGAACAGCACGCGGTCGCCGACTTTGACGTCGAGCGTGATCACCTTGCCGTTATCGTCGCGTTTGCCGGGACCGACGGCCATGATTTCGCCCTGATCGGGTTTCTCGGCTGCGTTATCGGGAATAACGATGCCCGAAGCGGTTTTGCGCTCGTTGTCCAGGCGTTTGACGATCACTCGATCGTGCAAAGGACGAATTTTCATAAGATCTCCAGGTGGATTAAATTTCTCGAAAAATCGAGAAAACGAAAAGTCGGGAAGGCGCGGATAATGCCACTTATTAGCACTCTGCGCCTGAGAGTGCTAAGTGGAGCTGAAGTGCCGAGGTTCAAGCGGGTTGCGTGGGAACCGGCCGTTCAGGGATCAGGCAGGCACGCTGGTCGCGTCGAAGTGACCACTAACATTACGGCGTGAGACTGTGCGCCCGAGCTTGCGGCTCCGACCAGACCTGGAGACGGCTCCGCAAACGCGCTATACGGCGGCGCTTGCCCGCGTCGAAGATAGGCGGTTAACCGTAATGGGGTAATGCGTGGCAATCGATCTTCCACTTCGGCTTCCGCAGCACTGGCTGGGTTCGTCGGCCCCGAAAGGCAAGGGTCCGAAGACCCTGCGCGCTTTCGTCAACAGCGTGATGAGCTACACCAAGATGGACGTGCCGACGGTCGAGCTGTTCGAAACCGCGGTGACGTTCGGTCCGAAGCACGCTGATCCGTTGTCCGCGCATCAGTGCCTGTCGCGCACG
>JBGSWX010000061.1:0-15583 GCA_041751695.1 Burkholderiaceae bacterium
TCACATCGGGCAGAACGTCGGGATGTCGAGCCCGCGCATGCGCCGCCCGTCATCCAAGCCAGCCCATCATGTCCATCATGCAACGGCCTGCCACCCGTTGTTTGTATGGGATTGACGATAATGTATGATTATCGTCAATCATCAGCCAACGATCTTAGGCGTACAAGGTGGTGGCAAGACAAATCAAGAAATCAGCGCCACGCGGTGACCGCAAGTCCAAGCGGCGCCCCGCCGCAAGCGAGCACCCCGACCTCTCGGGGCGTGCCTCGCGCGAAATCAAGGAGGACGCTGCCTCCCTTAACACTGAACGTAGCCAGCGCACAGCCGAGTTGTACTGGTCAAGTTGGTATCGGCTGCGCTATCCACGATCGCAGTGGCGCTTGCCCGTGCCGGCGCGCGTCATCAAGCAATTTATCGTCGATCACGGTCAGCGACGTTCACGCGATGACCCGAGTCTTCTGAAGCACGAGCTGCCGCGCGAGATCGACCGCCGGTTGGTTGCAAGCAAGGTCAAGCAAAACCTCGGGCCCTTGCGGTTGGCCACCATATTGCAGCGTGTGACGATGCTAGGTCGTCTGCACCGCGTCCAGGGCCTGTCTCACGCCCTCGCCCACCCCGAGGTGCGCGACCTGCTGGCCGACTTGCGACGCGCCTACGGTAAGCGCGATGACGATGTGCAGGCGCAGCGACCCGCGTTGACGGCGGAGCCGCTCGAGCAGCTAATTGAAGTTTGCGAGCAGCAGATTAGGATGGGTAATTTGGCGCTTCGTCGACGAGCTTTGCGCAATCGAGCCATGCTCTTTTTTGCGTTCGCGACGGGTGGCAGGCGCCGGTCGGAGGTTACGAGTGCGACCGTGCAACGTCTGAAGAAACAGCCCAATGGTGATTATTACTTCATGATGGGTGCGACTAAGACAGACCGCTCCAACGCACGGCGCACAGGAAAAACTAAAGCACTTAAAGGCCGACCCGCAGAAGCAATGTCAGAGTGGCTAGAAGAGGCCCAATTGCGTTCTGGACCTATCTTCCGACGTCTCGCACCCAAAACTGGACGGGTTATGACCGAGGGATTAACGCCGGCAACCGTGCGCAACGTCGTGCGCGCGCTAGCCCAGGGTGCAGGGTTGGACGACGGATACTCTGCTCACTCGCTCCGATCGGGGTTTATGACCGAAGCGGCAACTCAGGGCATCGCGTTACCAGAGGCAATGAAGCTATCTGACCACAAGTCAGTGCAGTCAGCGATGCGGTACTACGACGTCAAAGACGTGTTGGATTCGCCCGCCGCGTCTTTGATTGATTCAAGACGACGCCCTCGCAGTAGAAAATAGCCATTTCGATAATAAAGACTATCGAAATAGTGTTATTTGGAGGGACTGCAAGACCGTCGTCTGCCGCGCTTTCCTCTAGCTGACATACAAGAGGATCACTTCTTTTCCGGTCACCATGTCACGCAAACCCTCGCCTGACGCCTGTCATTGCCATACGGTAGTTCAGCATCTTGGCACTAACACCATATTCCATGGTCGCCGTCTCCTCATCGAGACCTCGCCGTTTGATCGTTGTGAGCGCTTCGCGCGGTAGCAGCAGACAACCCGATAGCCAGTCTGCTTCATCTTCTTGAAGCTTGTTGTAGTTCTTAAGCAACATCAGGCCATCGGGGGAAACGATAACTTCATGAGTTTCGTGGTCACGAATGCGGTGCGCTAATTCGTGTGTCAAATCGCTCGCTTGCCTAGCTGGAGAATGAGAAGAGTTAAGTATGACAAGCACTCGACGCTTCACGACGAGGGTAACGGCGGACCAACAGCTCGGAGTTTTGCCGTCATTGCGAAGCAAAACATCCAGTGCACCAGCGCTTAGGTTCGGAACCTCATGCGGCGTCCATACAGTCACACCCATATTTGTCGCAAGGCCGCGCGCGTTAAGAGGTGCGTACGCCTCGAGCCCCAGTTCTCTACGTTTGTCGAGCGAATACCTCTCGCACCACGTCTTGAAACCTCGCTCGAACACGATCAGCTTTCAAGCTCTTCTTCGAAAAACGCCTTTTGCGCCAAGAGAATCATGTCGCTTAGCGCCTTGGCGCTGTCCTGCTTAATTGCAGCTCCCTTTTTGAAGTGCACTCGTGCTCTAGGTGCCTGATCGACGTCCGCCGTTACCTTGATCCCGAGGAAGATTCCTGGATCGTCTCCTAACCATCTGCATATTTTTCCGAACGTCTCGAGGTCGGGAACCCTGTTGTTCTCGACTCGCGAAAGTGTCGCGGGACTAATGCCTATTTCGGCAGCTACTTCTCTAATCCCTTTTCCGGCACGGCGTGTTTGAATTCGCTTGGCCAAACGATCAATCTTGATCGAATCCATAGCGGCTGTTTCTCCTATAAAACAGTATGGTTGACATGTGAAACGAATTGTGCGACTCTGTTTCACTGATGAAACAGAGTGTCTCATCCGAGCCAACATCGGTCAACGCTCACTAGCCGATCTCCGCTTTAATTTGTTGTGAGCAGGAGACACCCTATTCCAACGTATCACGTGCTAGCGCTGTCAGGGGGCGGCTACCGTGGCCTGTACACGGCGACAGTACTGAGCGAGCTTGAGGCTACGTTGGGGCAGCCGATCGCGTCGTACTTCGACCTCATTTGCGGCACTTCGGCAGGTGGACTCCTTGCGCTCGGACTGGCGGCCGAAATTCCAGCTTTGGAGTTGAAGTCGCTCTTCGAACAGAACGGAAGCAGAATCTTTGCCTGCCGCAGTCTGCTACGGCGCTTATTCGGATTCTGGCTGACTGCGAAGCACGCCGCAACGGGGCTCGAATCGGTATTGACCGAGCGCTTTCAGGATTTGACTGTCGGGGATCTGAAACATCCCGTGCTTGTGCCTGCAGTGAATTACTCGACCGGCCGCGGGCAGTTCTTCAAAACGCCGCATCACGAATCGTTCGAGCACGACTATCGCATGAAGCTTGTCACTGTCGCTCTTGCCACAGCGGCCGCGCCCGTCTACTTCCCGTTGTCGCGCAATGAGCGCGGCGTCTTCGCGGACGGCGGTTTGGTGGGCAATGCGCCGGGTTTATTTGGGCTTCACGAAGTTCGAACTTTTCTTGCACCTCACCAAGACGTCAAAGTGCGAGTGCTCGCGGTAGGCAGCATGACCATCGGCGCGACTGTGCGCGGCGGTGCCAGTTTGGACCGGGGCTTTGGCATGTGGCGCGGGAGTCTCTTTGATTTGGTTATCTCTGCACAGGAGTCGTCGGTCGATTACATGCTGCGCCAATCGCTGGGTGCGGACTACTACCTGATCGACGACAAAGCTACGCCCGACCAGAGCCGTGATGTAAGAGCTTTGGATCGCGTGTCAGTCGGATCCACGAACACCCTCAAAGACCGCGGGGTTCATGCTGCGCAGCGCGCGCTCGGCGACCCGCTGTTTAAACCTTTCCGTGCGCATCAGGCCAGCGCTCCGGTTTTTTACCATGGCCCGAACAAAAACTCGACGCATGTCGCGGAGGCTTGATGCTGAACTTGAGCTCGCTTTTCTTTACGACGGAGCAAAACGATACGTGCTTGCACGCTGCGCTTGACCTTGATCGCATACAGACAGGGCAGATCGCCGGCGCCAAGACGGAGGTGCGCAACTGCTTGCGTACCGGCATACCCCGCGTCCTCCAGTCGAAGGGTTACACCGACGTTTCACCGCAGCCGCGATTTTTTACTCAAGGCTCCTGGGCATACAAAACCCTGAACGGGCCCGCACAACGCTCGCAGCAGGCGGACATCGACGATGGTTGCTACCTGCCCTTGAGCTTCGTCTCGCAAACAACACGTCCGAGCGTGGCAGCAACTGTATTTTTCGCGGTTGCTGAGGAAGCGCTAGCGCCGCTCGTCCAAACGCGTGGGTGGCGGCTCATCACCGACAAACCGACCTGCATTCGGATCGAGATCGCGCCATACGCGCACATCGATGTTCCGCTATACGCCATTCCGGATTCCGAGTTCACGACGCTGGCGAGAGCCGCCGTGCAGGACCATGGATATCTCGACCTTCAGGAGGCCGTGCGCAAGGCCGAGCGCGACGCCTGGATTGCGCTGCCGCGCAACAGTGTCTTACTCGCGCATCGCGAATGCGATTGGATGGTGTCTGACCCGCGCGAGATTAAGGATTGGTTCCTGACCGAGGTTGCCGCTCGCGGCGAACAACTACGTCGCGTGGTGCGCTATCTCAAAGCGTTCCGCGATTGGAAATGGGTATGCGGCGGACCGACATCTCTTTTGCTGATGGCAGCGGCGGCGCCGCTGTTCGAGAAGCGCGACAGGCGCGACGATGTTGCGCTACTCGACGTCGTCGCTGGGCTGCCAGCGAAACTGCGCAGCGGAGTCAACAATCCGGTGGACGCCAATGAGTCGCTGACCGAACGACTTGGCGACGAACAGCTTGAAGGAGCTGCGAAACACTTCGAGTCGTTCGAGAGCGTACTTCGTGGCACGCTCGGCGCCGGAAACGAAGCGCAGGCGTGTAGCTGGCTGATCGGGGAGTTTGGACCCCGTTTTCCGAATGCGCCCAACCGCGTCAAAGTGACGTCGGTTGCTGCGACGATTGCGTCAGCACCGGCGGCGGTAGGACCGAGCGAGCTAGTGGGCCGCACTAAGGCCGGATGACAATCGAGGGGGAAAAGGTCGCCGATGTCATCGAAGCTTTCAAGCAACGCGGCTTTGAATTCAAAGGCTCAGGAAGTGACGGATGGCTCAAGCTTCATGGTCAGCTGAAGTGTTCTGCGACCAGCCACCCCTGCGAAGTACAGCTCGACCCGCAGTTCTTTAAACTGCCACGTGTAAGGCTGCTGCAAGTCCCAGCGCACCTACCGCGCGTTGTTCCGCATCTCGCAAGTGGTGGCGAACTTTGCTACATCGCCAAGGGCACCGTGGTGCTCGATATCTTCGATCCCGTCGGACAGGCACTGTCCTGCCTGCAACGCGCGGAGGAAGTTCTCGACGATGTTGTGCAGGGAAACCACGTCGAGGACCTGGCGGAAGAATTCTATGCTTACTGGAGTGGTCCTCTCTGCTTGGTCGACGTGCAAGGCGATCGACTCGGGAGCCAACAGACCTTGCTCGTAAAGTTAGGAGGGGATCTCACGGCGGTCGTCACTGACGACGAGAATCGGAGCAAGAAAAAGCTTAAGTCGCTCGGCTGGGAAATGACGGATCGCACGTTGCTCACTTACCTCATTCGCACGAGCGCGAGGCCCAGGCCACACATCGGCGTCTGGCCACCGAAAACGTTAAAAGACATCCTGGCTTGGCAGTCGCTGCTGGACCCTAGATGTCGCAAGAAGATAGAGAAGCGAGTCGCGCAGGCACTTGCTACGTCGGACAAGGGCGCTTTGATCCTGGTCAAGTCCCCGTTGATGACCTACGGGTTCACAGTTCTCTTCGATCTCAGGCCCGACCGAATCGGCATGCGGCGACTGCCGCGCCCATCAATGTACGCACTGGAGGTAACGCCAATGTCGGTCGTTCGAATTGACGACCGCTACATGGCGGAACGTAACGTTCCAGGCAAACGCATGCTAGGAGGTCAGCGACTCGCCGTCGTCGGCTGCGGCACCGTCGGCGGTTACCTTGCCGAGATGCTTGTGAAAGTCGGCGCTGGGACCTCTGGCGGTCAGCTGACCCTTGTCGATTTCGAAAACCTAACGCCGCAAAACATTGGGCGGCATCGACTTGGCTTCCCAAATTTGTTCGCGAACAAAGCAACCGGTTTGGCAGAGGAGCTAAGACGCTTGGCACCCGGCGCTGACATAAGAGCGCTTCCTGTGAATGTGCAAGAGGCCGAACTGGGCAATGTGGACTTGCTCATCGACGCGACAGGTGAAGAATCGCTGGGCCATTGGTTGTGTAAACGGTACTTGCCTGCGACCTCGATGCTTTCGGTGTGGGTTGAAGGACCTGGAACTGCTGTGCGCACACTGCTTCGCACAAACACAGCCAGCGCTTGTCATCGCTGCCTCTTCGAATTCAACCGTCAAGGACAATTCGCGGCGGTCGTCGGAGGGACGCCGATCGTGATGGCCGGCCAGGGCTGTGAAGGGTTATATGTGCCGTTCCCGGCGTCGGTCTCCGTACAGTCGGCTAGTCTCGGCGCTGAAATGGCGCTCGCCTGGGCGAACGAAAGTGTGAGCCCATCCTTGCGAACGAAGCTGGTAGATGCCACCTTCCAGCTTGCGACCCCCGACTGCGACCCGCCAATATGGCCCAGGTGTCCAGCGTGCACTTCATGAAATCGTGGGCGACGCCAGACCGTCGGGTCCTCCTGAGTTTGGCTGACCCTGTTATTGCCGTGTTCGAGCGTCACATTCAGGCAGGAGATTCAGACTGTGAGGCCGGCGGTCTCTTGTTGGGGACTGTTCACGGTTTGGCAAACATCGCGTTGCTCGAGGCAACCGTGCCGACCAAATTCGACAAGCGGCTTCGTTATTTTTTTGAACGATTGCCATTTGGGCACAGGTCCATTGCACAAATGCGCTGGCAGGCAAGCGGTAAAACAGTGCGTTACTTAGGCGAGTGGCACACTCACCCACAAGACCATCCGGAGCCCTCTGATTTGGACCGGACGGAATGGAATGGACTATCAAGGAGACGATTGGATCAACGGCCCGTGCTCGCCATTATCGTTGGTCGAAAAAGCCTTTATGTTGAGCTGGTTCCGAGCACCGGTATCGGTCCAGTCATGACATTTTTTGAGTGATCAGCTTGACTGCACTGCTTCGCCGCGCGTTTCCACACGGCCTCGGGTCGAAAGCAGACGTAGCTCCTTACCCTGCTCCGCTAACGACTGCGGGTTCACGTCACGATGGGTGGCTCGATGTTGTTATAAGAATAGTCATCTTGATAGCACCCCGGTTCCGTGCAATTCCGCGTCATCAATTCGGACACGTGTAAGGCGTCCCCAAGCTTCATCTCCTACGACTTTCAACAATGGCGAACGGCTCCCTTACCACCGGACTTAGGCCAATGACCCTCGCGAAGGACAACATGATATTAAGCGAGCCAGGCTTAAATAGACGCGTAATCGCTTCCAGATGAATGACGAATCGGATGCAACGGATGTCAACGCTGGTTCAGCGTTGCGTTTCCTAGACGACCCTGCCGTTAAGCAACTTTGTGAAGACGTGTCCAGCGCGAGCAATGCGCTCCAGCGCATCCAAAATTTCATTGGCCTAAACGCCCATCCCATCGCCAAGCAAATCGCAAGGGTGAGCTTCCCTCGCGGGTATCTTTCGACCGCGGACACTCACCGACAGCTGATGCCTTTCGTCAGCGACTCAGCGCTTAGATCAAACCTGGCATACACACTCATCTTGGCGAACACTGTTCGCTGGCTCGTCGAAAAGACAGACCTTTGGGGTGTTCCGCGAGACATGCTAATAAAGCTTCAAATATTCTTGTACGGCACCATCATCGAAAGCATTACGAAGGACTACCTACACGGTGTATGCGGAGGAAATTTCAAGGCCCGAAATAAAGCGCTCGAAGACATGGCAATTGTTGAGGCGAACCTGCGCGCGGAGCTTGATTGGATCTGGGATGAAAGAAACAAGATGCATCTCTTTCAACTTGAGCAAGGGGAGTATGAAAACGACTACAACCCTGAAAGTCAAAAACGTTGCGAAGACGCTTTCAGCGTACTGCTAGAGCGTCTAAGCAAGAGGGGGCGGTTGTAGTTACACCCAACTGGCTAGTGCAAGCGCATGCATGTGACACCCCGCCCGGCGAGAGCGCGTAGTGAAGAAGCTTGAAGGCCCTATTGAATCGCCCTCACCATTCGCAACACGCGCCATCGTTGCGACAAAGGCGGGAATTGCGGTGAGCACGGCAAGCGCGTTAGCGGGTTTGGCGTATGCCGCAGCGAAGCCGACTCGAGGCGGCGAGGACTACACGCATTTGATTGCAATGATGGAGACGATTGGTTTTGTTCTGTGGTTGCTCCTTGCGTCAAGCGTTTTTGCAATCTCACTAATGGCCCTAAGGTTCTTGTTCTGGCGAAAGTTGAATCGGTCCGATTTCCTGTGGATGATTCTGGGGCTGTTCGCGCCAGGTCTGGTACTTCTGCTGGTATTGCTTAACGCTTCTTGAGGCCTCGAACTACGCTTAAGGTTTTGAGAGAAGGAGCGGACCCCCTAACTGAAAGAGGATGTCCGCCCGTCGACAACTGCAATCGTGCGGGCCCATGGGCTCAAAAGATGACTGGTGCCTATTACTAACGTGCCTGCTCAATGAGAAGAATCTTTCCAATGACTTCGAAGGCCTCGCAGCTCTTCTCGGCATCAATCTGAAAGGGATACGTAAGTGCGTTGAAGCCTCCTGTAGAGGTGGTCAGCGCAGACTCTAGCTCGGTTCAGGTAGCTCGGCATTCGATGCAGCTGGCGAGGTGTCGAATATAGCTACGCACGCCCCAGAGCGCGTAGATACTCTTCCGGCTTGAGGTTGCGAATCGCAATCATGGTCTTGCGATTGAGTCGAGCGAATTTCTTCTTCATAGCGGTCGCGGACTGCACTTGGGCGCGTTTACCGCGATAGCGATCGTTGGCGACGCTATCGTTCTGCAGGCTATACGCCTGCGTCGCGATATCGATCATCCGGTTGGCTTCGGTTAGCGAAACGGAGTCAAACTCCAAGGGAGGATCGTCCGGACCAATCAGTTCGGTTTCACCCACGAACTGGCGAAACAGCGGGCCAACTCCGTTTCGGCCAGCCCAGGAGTTGGCCAGACAGTGTTCGAAGTCGTGTCGGGAGATCCCGGTCAATGAACCATCAGCGTTTGATTGAAGTACCGGCTGGAACAGTAGGACACACGGCTTCATGATTCCGCTCATGATTGGATGCGTGAGACGATTTCGGCGACGATAGCCGCTGACGTGCATTAGCCCGTCGTCTAGGTCGATCGTGCTCGAGCGCGGCGCCGGATATCCGCATCGGCTAGCGCACATCCAATCCCACGACGCATTCAAGAAAAGTATGTTGTTGACCCGAAGCGCGAACACCGAGGGCTTCCATTGAAACAGCGGTGTTTCGGGACCATAGGTGTTGAGCCCGACCTGATGATCACCAATCGGGTAGACCGCGACCATTCGGTCCTTTCTACCGAGTCGCGAATCGATGGTGAAGTTCGGGAGCGAGGGATTTTGCTGCAGGTATCGATATCCGAGCCACAGTCCGATGCGAACCTTGTCCAGCCAGTCAAGAAGCAGCACGTAGTCACTCGGTGCTACCGCTCCTTTCTGGCAGATAGCTTCAACGATCGGCTTTACGGCCGATTCAAACGTTGAATAACTTGTGTTGCACGCCTTGCATGAAGGAAATTTAAGCGAGTCGAACGAGAACTCGAATACTTTGCCGGTGGTCCATCGATAGCCGTGCCGAACCACGCGATCTGGATCGCCTGTCAGGCTAAGCAGCCAACGGGGAAGTGGATGTTCAAGATTCTTATTCTCTGGCTGTTGGCCACAGAAAATGCAGATTCGCGGTGACGATAATTGCGGCATACGGCGACGATGGCCTCAAACTCGGACGTCTGCATGCGGATC
Organism: Burkholderiaceae bacterium; assembly: GCA_041751695.1. Classification (GTDB taxonomy): domain Bacteria; phylum Pseudomonadota; class Gammaproteobacteria; order Burkholderiales; family Burkholderiaceae_F; genus JACCZX01. The sequence goes on from JBGSWX010000061.1 coordinate 9,586, forward strand.
ACCTGCAAACATTCGTTGCACCCTACTCGGCAGCTCCGACGGCGAATTTTTTACTGTTGGGTTGTTGCGATGAGAATAGCTATCTGAAAAGATAACAGTCCCACCTAGAGCTGCAACCTTCGGCGTGGGACATCCGCGACGGTGCAACCCGCCGACCGTTTCGGCGTGCTCGCTGTTTACCGGTTGCACGCCGCGATCCAAGTCGGCGATCAGCACAGCTACAGTTCCCACTGGTATTAAATGCGACCCTTGACAATTGGCCGGTAACGCTCAAAGCGCTAGATCGCGAGATCAACCCATACCGCGGCGTGATCCGATGCCGCATCGGTCGCAGACGCGACTTCGGGGAAGTGTGGCCACAGCGTCCCATTCGTTCCTCCCCACATGCCGCGGCGCTCGAGACCTGCAGCGGTCACCTGCGCAAAAAGGGTGGGAGACAGGAGGATATAGTCGATCTTCGAGGACGCCGTGGAGTTGCCGTGCGTCCCGGGACGACCCCCATCGTTGAACTGAGGAAAGGCGCTCACATCCTGTAGCGTCGAGCCAAGTAGCGGCGCGAGCGGCGCTCGCGTCAATGTGTCGTTGAAGTCTCCCATTACCGCCACGAATTGGTGACCGGCCGTGATGTGGGCATCGTAGATTTCGCGAATGCGCGTGGCTTGCCGCAGTCGCTTCGCGTCATTGGCGCTCTGCGTTCCGAATCCCTTGCTCTTGAGGTGGTTCACCAAGATCCAGAGCGTGCCTCCGCCGGGGAGCGCGATCTCATACTCAGCACAATCGCGGCTAAAGATGGTTCCATCCTGATCGGTATCGTCGACGTGCGAGCGAATCGAAACGATTGGCAAGCCGCGCGCAAGCAGGCCGACGTCGATGCCGCGGTCGTCGTTTCCATCGATAAGCATTACATGGTCGTACAGTGTTGCGCCGACGCTCGGGAGCACACTCTTGTTAAACAGACGTAGCGTCGTGCGATCCTCGGCCTCAACTACTCCGAGCACGTCCGCGTTGACCGCCCCGATGACGCGAGCAGTGTTCTCCGTCGCCGTCTCTTTGACAGCTTCTGACTTCAACTCGACCCAGCCAATCCAGTCGGCGCGTCGCGTTGCTGCAACGGTTACTTGGCCGGTGCGCGGACGGTTGAGCAGTTTTCCTCGGATCTTGCGAAGGATGAGCAGCGGCCCTTCGTCTGTCTTGAGAAGCCCGTTGTCCTTCAGAAGCTTCAGCATCTTGGTCTTGTCGGCTGCCGAGTATGTCGCTTTGTTGAAGAGCGCGTTCAGTGCGGCATGCGCTTCGAGAGCTGGGCGACCGTCTGCCCATGTGGGCATGTTGAGCGCCTTCGCCCGGTCGAACATGTTCTCAACGTTGTATGTCGCGAGCCTCATTTCGATCGTCCTCCCTCCTGATCGCGTCACAGATTAGTCGTTCATCGTGACGAGACAAGTGGCATTTGCGTGCTCAAGAACGCGGACAAGTCAGGTTGACGTCAGCTATGTGAGTATCGGAGGTGACTGCTTGCGTGGACTCTGGACGCGATTGTAAAGTTGCTCGGCCCCGGCCAACTGACACAATAGTGCTCAACTGAGCACTATTGTGCTACTGTTTCGGGATGGCTACCGAAACAGAATTGGTCCGCTTTCGCTGCGATCCCACTCTCAAACGCGACGCCGCCGCAGTCTGCGATCAGGTCGGCTTCGAGCTCGGTGACGTCCTGCGCGCAGTTGTAACCCGCATCGCACGCGACGGTGCCCTGCCGATCGAGTTGCGGATGCCGGCGCGGGAAGGCGCTGGTATCCCCTTCTTCGAATATAACCAGCACATGTGGAAAGACTTCCAGCACATCGACGGCGAAGTGCTACTCGAGTCGTTGATTCGCTTCGTTGCTGGCCAGGCGAAGAAGATATCCACTGAAGAAGACAAGCCACGTCCGAACAAGGATTTTATCGCGCGCTGGAAGAAGCAAGGCGATGAAGCAATGAAGATCAATCGCACCCTGAATGTGCGCGACAGCGAAGCCGTCGAGAAAGCTCGCAAGCGCCTGGATGCACTGCGCGCCCAGAACTGACCATAAACTCACGTAGTGGCCAGTCAGCGCGAACTGCTTAGCGAGGCGGAGCACGACCGCATCTACGTGAGCGAGATTCGGCGCTTCTTCCTGGATGCAGTCGACCGGTCGCTAACCCCCACGGCTGTCCTGGTAGGTGGACAACCCGGTGCCGGCAAGAGCGGCGCCATCCGAGATGTCAACGCTCGGCTGGCCGCTACCACCGGCTCCGCCGTCGTCATCTCAGGCGATGAGTTGCGCGAGTTCCATCCTCATTGGCGAGCCCATGCCCGCACGGACGCCAATGCTGCTCGCGATACGCAGCGCGACGCCGGGGTCTGGTACCAGCGTCTTTATCGCGACGCCATAGCCTCTCACAAGAATTTGGTGTTCGAGACGACGATGCGCAACCCGCGGGCAGTCATCGAACTCAGCGATGAGTTGCGTCAGGGCGGTTACGAAGTAGAAGCCGTTATCGTGGCCGTCGATCGTGAAACGAGCCGGATTTCGACCGTCGAGCGCTATCTCCGGCAAGTCGAGCGCGATGAAATCCCGCGCTTCGTCCCTGCCAGATATCACGACGAGGCATACAAGTCATTGCGCGACACTGCAAAAGCTATCGATCGCGGAAATTTTGTCAACAAGGTGCAGCTGATCACTCGCAGCGGCCGCGACGTTTATACGAACGAGCGCAAAGACAATCGTTGGTCCAAGCCCCTACGCGCTCTGCAGACACTTGATACCGAGCGCGAGCGTCAGCCCTCGCCTAAACAGCTGGCGGACAATGCTGTGCGCTGGCATACGCTCACCGCCCGGCTGCAAGTTCGCGGCGACTCGGCGGCGCGTGAGGCGCTCGATCAGGCGGTGATGTGGCGCAAGCAGGCGTCCGAGCGCGCCTTGGCTAATGCTGAAGCAGCGAAGCTGTATCGCTGGGCGCTGGCCGCCGAGGCATACGCGACGATGTCGCGCGAGCAGTTTCTCCGTGAATTTCCAACGTATCGCGGCGCAATCGAAAAGAAAGACCAGGCTGGCGCGTACGCTGCCAAGCACTATCCGAATGATCCCGAAGCACAGCGTCGCTTCACCGAGCAAGCAGGCGAACGGATCGCGCAGCAGATTCGTGAAGGTCGGCAGTTTGGTCGCGCGCACGGCGACGAAGGACGTACGCGATAGATTGACTTCGTGCCTAAGGGCTCAGGGGTTGCGTCGTGACAGGGCTTTTTAGCTAACTCTGAATTGTCATGATCGGGCTCGCCCGGCGCGTGCCTTGCCAGGTTCAACCGGACGTCCCGCCTGCAGCGTCAAAATGTCCTGAATCATCTGCCGTTCTGTGCGAACCGCCGGCAGCGCATTGCGCGCAACGCCCAGCCGCCGTGCCTCCTCATGCCGTGCACTCGCTGTCAACCACTTAATGCCAGCCGTGTAGCGATTAAGCACCCGGGCGCGGAGGTCGAGTAACTTCCCGTAAGACGCGCGGTCCTCGATCGTGCCCTTCGCTGCGAGTTCCTTGCGCAGCCCCTCGAGTTTTCGCCGCATGAAGGTTGAATCGCCCTCACGTGTCACGAGCGGTCCGTGGCCGGCCGGCACAGCGCTGCCATCGGGCTTCCGCTGCGCGCTCTGATAAATCCCGTTCTTGACGTTCGCCTTTGGAAGCCCGCGTTCAGGTCGCGCGGTGGCCACTGCAGCGATCCCTTGCTCTCGCATGTACTGCGCAAAGTCCTGCCGCCACTGGCGCAGCATCGCCTTTCGGATGTTCAGGCGCTGACCCGTGTTCTCGTTCTCGGCTTTAACGACCATGTGAACATGCGGGTGCTTCTGATCGGTGTGCAACACCATTGCATAGCGATGCTGCAAGGCGAACTTCTCGCGTGCAAACTTCTGCGCGCCGGCCAGCACCTTCTCGGCCGGTGTGCCCTCCTTCATTGAAAACATGATGTTGAAAACCTGCTTCGGACGGCGATCGATCGGCTTGGCTCGCCTGCCGTCAGTACGTATCCGGGAACGGCGCGAGTGGCCGGCGTACTCATCGATCGGAAGGTCGAGGTCCCAATCGTTGACAAGCTCGGCTGCTGCTGTCCTGCCGGCCAGCTCCTGGCCGTCGTCGGTGTGGAGCTCGAGCTTGCCGTGGCGGTCGATGTATTCGAAGTGCGCCTGCGCGCCCTCCCCGCTCGTGCCGCCGCCCGTCACCTTGACCATCACTTCCTGGGTACCGCCGCCGGCGTGACTCATCGACTCCGCCCACGCGCCGATGTCGATTGCAGGCGCTGCCCTTGGCCCCCTCTTCCCGTAGCTGGCGGGTTCAATGCCGAAGCCTTGCTGCTTCGGCGCCCGGAATGGCCGCTTGCTTGGCATGCTTGAGGAAGTTGACTAAGCCGCTTGCCAGAACCAACGGTCAGGCAGCGCTCCATTGGCCTCGGTGTCCTGTACGACCTTGGCGTAGTTGTCCAGATGTCGTAGGCAGAACGCATCGAGTTGAGCGAGCGTGCGAAAGCGTGGCGAGGCCCGCTGGGTCTGCAGATCAGGAGCTCCTTCCGCGCGCGCTCCCAACGCAAACACTGCGCGCAGCGGTCCCCTCCCCGGCCGGTTCCAATCGATCTCGCAACGGACAGCGCAGTCCAGCAGTCCGCTGACGGCTTCGATGGCCGTGAAGCGAGGCTCGTTGTCTCTGCAAACCTCGTCGACTGCTGGATGCTCGATCATCGGTGGCTCCTTGTGAGTGTCGTCTGAAACGTCAGCGGCTAGCTCTCGCCGCTTTCCCAACTTCGTGCATTCGCTGCGAGCTGGAGCTTGACCGTCTCCCGGACGCCCTGCACCGCGGGCATCAGCTTCGTGATGACATCGCGCAGCGCCGCACTAATGGACTCGCCGCGGTGACCGGCGAGCGCGATCTGGTTGAGGTTGCGGCCGACCGCGTTCAGCGCCGCGACCGCGCGCTTCAAGGCGTTCATCTCGGCGATCGGCAACGGCGGGCTGTGGCGCACGTGGGCGCGCACTAGAAGCGCCAAGTAGGTTGCCGGACGCATCTCCCTGCCCTTCGCTCGCGCATCGATCTGGGCGCCGTCCTGGGCCCGTAGCCGCACCGTGTACTTCACGGGCTCGGCGTCGGCGCCGACCTCCGCGACCGCGGGTGTTTGGGACTTCGGGTTCTGCTCGAGAACGGTGTCGACCAGCAGCGCGAGCAGTTTGGATTCGGACATGCCACGTCTTGTGGCAAGTGCGTTGAAGCGCTTCTTGGTCTCGCGCGGCACCCAGGTCTGCAGCGATGGTTTGGCGGCGCTCATGCCGATCTGCTCGTCCTTTCAAACTCTTTAGGCGCTTGTGCAGCAGGCTACTTAATGTATTTCGCTGGCGCTAGCCTATCCTGCCCTCCCCAAGAAAGCAAGCATTTTGTTCGGCACGCCGAACAAACACCGAATGGCAACCGGCTACGTCCTCGCGCGCGGCGCGTCGGACTGGCGGCTGTTCCCGTTCGTTATGACGGAATCCGATCGCTCAACCGTCCTGACAATGGTCGCCGTCGACTGAAAAGAACCCCTTGCCGAAGCGCGCGGTTCGCCAACAGCCGAACGAAACTCCTGATCACTCCCGAATCGTGATGAGCTACGGAATGAATACTCCGCGAAATGCAGGTCTGCTTCTGATCCCGGTTCTGTTGTTGGGCTGCTCAGTCGCCTCCACGATACAAAGAGCAGACGGAAGCCAATCAGCTTTTGATGGCGCCGTATACGGAGGTGACAAACAGTCAATCAACCCGGAAATGCCCGGCAGCACCAGGCATCGCGTCTTTCACCAGGCTTCAACCGGCTTCGTGACTGTAGCGGCGATCAGGGAGAGTGCTCAGCAGAGAGCGAAATCGTTCTGTTCCCAAACAGGCAAAAACCTCTATCTGATTGAAGAGACGACCTCGCAGCCCCCGCACATTCTGGGCAACTGGCCAAGAATAGAAATCATTTTCTC
>JBGSWX010000062.1:0-2221 GCA_041751695.1 Burkholderiaceae bacterium
ACACGTCCGCGTGGGCCGCGGTGGCACCAAACAGGCTCAGCGCCACGCCGGCCGCCACGAGTGAACCAAATTTCTTCAGCATGTTCTCTCCTTCTTTAACTGGGGGTTTGATGTCGGGGAGTCGTTGGGTGCTTCACGGGATCAGGGACGATGTTACGCGCCGGGAGGGATGATCGTCCGGCCAGAACATTCTTGGACTCGACCAGCGCCAGATCGAAAATAGTCATCGCAAGGTCAATGTCGGTTGCCGAAACCGTCAGCGGCGGCGCGATGCGCCACACCGAGCCACGCTCGGGCCGGCGCCGGATATTCATGCTGAGCCCCAGTTCCAGGCAGCGCCGCGTGGTCATCGCGCCAAGGTCGTGGTACGGCTCGCGCGTCTCGCGGTCCTTGACCAGTTCGATGCCCCGCAACAGTCCCATGCCGCGCACGTCGCCGATCTCTTCGTGGCGGCGCTGCAATTCGCTCAACCCGGCCACCAGATAGGCTCCCATGTCGCGCGCACGTTCCAACAGTTTTTCGCGCTCGATGGTCTCAATCACCGCCAGGCCGATGGTCGCCGGCAGCGGATCGGAGACGTGCGAGGTGTAGAACGCAAAGCCGCGCCGGTAGCACACCTCCTCGACTTCGTCGTTGGTGATGACGCCCGCGAGCGGCATGCCGCCACCCAAGGTTTTCGACACCGTCATGATGTCGGGTGTCACACCGAGATGCGAGGCTGCGAACCAGTGGCCGAGGCGACCGAACGCCGTCTGCGCTTCGTCGAAGATCAGCAGCATGCCGCGCTTTTTAGCTTCGGCCTGCAACGCATTGAAGTAGCCGTCGGGCGGAACGAGCACGCCGCCCGCGCTGATCACGGGTTCCGCGATGACAGCGGCTGGTGCACCCGCCGACTGCATGTCGTACATCTCGAAACCGATCGTCATGCAGGTGCGGTCGCACTTGTCGCGGCAGTGTTTGACCGGGCACCGGTAGGCATTCGGTTCCGGAATCACGAAGGTCCCGGGCATGCCAGGGCCATAGCCCTTGCGATCGCTCGCGAATGACACCGATCCCGCAGTGCCGGTGACCCCGTGCCACGAGCCGCCCAGCCCGATTACCTCGAACCCGCCCGTGTACAGCTTGGCCATCTTGATAGCCGCATCGTTGCTTTCGCTGCCGGTATTCAGCAGAAGCGACTTCCGCAGCGGTCTGGGAACGATTTTCGATAGCGCCTCTGCGAGTTGAACGACGCTGCGCGGAATCATCCCCGAAAACAGGTGCAGTGCCGTGTCGCAGCTCTTCTTGATCGCGGCCACGATGTTCGGATGGCTGTGGCCGACGGTCGCGCACATCTGGCCCGACGTGAAGTCCAAAATCTTATTGCCGGCGGCATCCCAGACGTAGCACCCTCGCGCCTTCTCTACCATTTCCGGGTACACATCGCCGCCGTATCGAATCAGATTGTCGCGAAAGCTTTGCGTCGCGTCGTTTTTCGTCGTCATGTCCCATCCATCCGCTGTAAGCGCAGTTCTTGGCGCTCCCGCTGCATGACCCCACAGGCAGCCGGGTGCGCCTCTCCCGAAATCAACCAAACAAATTCTATGACCGCAGCAATATCGATAGCGGATAGCGCTCGATCGTCAGCGCTCGCCGCCTTCGGGACCATAAAACATTACCCACGTTCCGAAGTCGTCACTGAACTGCTCGAATCGATGCGTGATGCCGGCGGCCACAAACAACATATCGCCGGCTACAAATGGACGACTCTCGGTCCCGTCAAAAAAGTTTCCGCGGCCTTGCGCGATGACATAGACCTCATCTCGCGTGTGCGGCGTTTGCGCATCGTTTCCTCGAGGCGCGTAGAACTTCACCAACAGCGTGCCGTGCTCAAACAGCGGCACCGACCGCAGCCCGCTGGTGATCTTTTCGACCTGAGCGAGCGCGGCGGCGACGCCGATGTGCGCTGCGCTTGCTTTGCGGATTTCCTCAGCCATTACCACTCTCGCTGCGCATTCAAGGAGCCACGACCAGAACCTTGACCCGCACCTTTAGCCGGACCTGTTGGCTGGTCCTGCCACGAGCCACCGCCTCGTACTCGAACTCGTCTTCACCGACGTAGCCTTGCGCTGGCGTGTACTTGGCGGAAGGCGCAACAAACTCAGCCTTGCCGTGTGCTGCTTGCTTCGTGATGTTGCCCGAGTCGGCGGGGTTGCTGCGTTCAGCGGGTAGCCCGTGGTTG